>CAZHKH010000079.1:0-7236 GCA_964532515.1 uncultured bacterium | reverse complement strand
TGATTATTTTGGATATGATGATGCTATATATGTTGGGTTAAGACTTATTGAATTGCTTTCTGACTCCGATTCAAAATTGAGTGAGATGGTATCTGAAATTCCAAAATATTATTCGACCCCAGAGCTAAGGTTAGACTGTAAGGATGATGATGAAAAAGAGAAAATAATGGCTGAAGTTTTTGATTATTTCTCATCTAAATTTGAATACTCAAATATTGATGGAATTCGATTAAAATTAACAGATGGCTGGGCGTTGATACGATGTTCTAATACTCAGCCTGTTATTGTTTGTAGGATAGAAGCTATGAGCGAGGAATTGCTTGTTGAATATAAAAATATGGTTATAGATAAACTGTTATCGGTTGGGGTTGAGTTTAATGAAGATTTATGATGATAAAATTCAGCATTTTAGAAATACACTAGACATTCATTTAGAAAAAATTTATCAGACTGGACCAGACTCTCTAAAGTTTCCCATAAATCATATTTTATCTGGTAAAGGAAAGAGATTTCGTCCAATTTTAACTTTAATTATTTCAGATATTAACAATATCCCAATTGAGGATGCCATCTACCCTGCGCTATCCATTGAGATACTACATAATTTTACTTTAGTTCATGATGATATAATGGACAAAGATATAATCAGACATGGAATAGAAACAGTTCATGAAAAATGGGATGTAAATACAGCCATTCTCTCTGGAGATGCAATGCTTGCAATCTCACTTAAATTATTAATGAAGAATAAGTCTATGAACAAGTTAAAATTAATTGAAAAATTTGTCAATGGACTTCTTTCTGTTTGTGAGGGGCAGGCCATTGACATCGAATTTGAAAAAAAATTAATTGTTAGTTTAGATGAGTATAAAGAAATGATTTTTTTAAAGACAGCATACATGATTGGGCTTTCTGCAGAGATAGGTGGAATTCTTTCTAATATTCCTGAACAAGAAACATTACAGCTAAAAGAGTTTGGAGAGTGCATAGGAATGGTCTATCAGGTCCAAGATGATCTGTTGGAATTGTTCTCTGATTCAGAGTCAATGAAAAAAAGTTTAGATAGTGATTTTGCATTAAATAAAAAAACATTTCTCTGGGTATCAACCCCTGAGGCACTAAGAAGTAAGCTAGCCAGTATTTTAAGTAATTTTAATAATGATAAAGATCAAACAATAAATCAACTTCGAAATTTCATGGAAGATAATCAAATTAAACAGAAGGCTGAATTTTTTATTGAACAAAATATAAAAAAATCAAACAGAATATTAGACAACATGAGTGGAAATATTCAGTTTCTAAGATATTTTAGTGATTTGATTTTTAATAGGAGATACTAGAATGAATATGGAAGAAATGATCAGGAGTTTTCCTACTCAAATTAATCAACAGTTTGAAAATCTTAAATCTGAATCTTTTGATCTGAATCAATTCAGCAATATTAAAAATATAGTCATAGCAGGTATGGGTGGATCAGCGATTAGCGGAGATTTAGTAAATATATTAACAAAAAATCAACTTAATATTCCAATCACTGTAGTTAGAGACTATACGATTCCTTCTTGGTCAGATGAAAATACTCTATTTATTTTAAGTTCATATTCTGGAAATACAGAAGAGACAATATCATGCTTTAATGCTGCATTATTAAAATCAAAAAAAATCATTTCTATTTGCACAGGTGGTGAACTTCAAAAAAAATCAATAAATAATAATGTAAAGGTGGTTTCTATTCCAAAAGGATATCAACCTAGAGCGGCTCTTGGATACTCTTTGATTACATTAGTCTGTGTTTTAAGTAAAATAGAGTTGCTTGATATAAATTTTTTAAATTTAATAATCAAGGCTTCAATGAAACTTGATTCATTTTATGATGAATTTTGTACTAAAGATTCGCTTGCCTATAGGATTGCAGATAAAATCAATGGTGGAGTGATTGCAATATATGGAGTAGAGTCAAGCACTGATCATATCGCTTCAAGATTAAGAGCCCAGATAGCCGAAAACTCTAAGATGCTAGCAACATATAATGTGCTCCCTGAAATGAATCACAATGAGATTGAGGCATGGAATAAGCATCAGTTTAGTGATATGAAAAAAACAGTAATATGGATATCTGATAAAGATGACCATCCAAGGATTTTACAGAGAATACAAATTACATCTAAATTGCTTGAAGAGATAAATGTTGAAAATATATTTATAGCATGTAGCGGAGATAATTATCAAGAAAGATGTTTAAAATTATTATTTTTAAATGATTGGATATCATATTATTTAGCTGAAATTAATAATACTGACCCAGTACCTGTAGATAGAATAATGAGCCTAAAGAATAAACTATCGTAAAAAATCATATTCTATTATAAATTCTATTATGAAACTATTTGAAACAGAAAAACTATCTTACTATGCTCCCAACAAGGGATACTCAATTAGATTGAAAGAGATAAATGGTGACATTCAATTTTCTATTATTATAGGAAGTAATGAAGCTCAGTCCATTGCACTTGCATTAGAGGGCATTCAGACTCCAAGACCAATGACACATGATATTATCTTAGATATTTTATCTAGTGCAGATGTTAAGATTGATAAAATAGAGATTTATAAATTTTTCAAAGGTACATTCTACTCTAGATTATATATAAAGAATATAAATATTGGAATTAAAACTATTGATTGTAGGCCAAGTGATGCAATAGCAATTGCTATTCGTTATTGTTGTCCTATTTATGTGACAAATACTGTTTTATCTAATATAAAATCAAAAGAGGTAAGTTCAGATTATAGTTTTAATTCAATTCATGAATACAAAAATAAAAGTATTGAGCCAGAAGAGCTAACTGTTGAGAAACTTAATAAGGCATTAGATAGTGCAGTTAATAAAGAAAATTATGAAGTAGCTGCTAAAATTAGAGATAAAATTAAATCAATAGAAAAATCAAAACAAGATTAATCAAATTTTTTAAAAGCTAAAGTAGCGTTGTGTCCACCAAAACCAAATGTATTACTAAGAGCATAGTCTATATCTTTCTCTACTGATTTATTTGGCACATAATTTAAATCACAATCAGGGTCAGGAATTTCGTAGTTAATTGTTGGAGGAATAATTGATTTTTGGAGTGATTTTATTGTGATGATTGCCTCAACTGCTCCCGCTGCTCCCAGAAGATGGCCAATCATAGACTTAGATGAGCTAACATAGAGATTTTTTGAATGGTTTTTAAATGTATTTTTGATTGCAAGAGTTTCAATTTTATCATTATATGGAGTTGAGGTTCCATGTGCATTTATATAATCAATATCTTCAATTTGTATTTTAGCATCTTTAATAGAATTTAACATTGCTTCTGTTGCTCCTGAACCATCTAAAGATGGCGACGTGAGGTGGTATGCATCCGCAGTTGCCCCATAGCCTACAATCTCACCTAGTATATTTGCTCCTCTTTTTTTTGCATGTTCAAATTCTTCAAGAACAATAATTCCAGCGCCCTCAGCAATTACAAATCCATCTCTATTATTATCAAAGGGTCTTGATGCATTATTATAGTCAGGATTTTTTGATAAAGCTTTCATATTTGCAAAGCCAGCCACTGATAGGGGAGTTATTCCACCTTCTGTACCACCAGTCACAATAACATCATCCATCCCATACTTTATACGATTAAATGATTCTCCAATTGCATGGTTTCCAGAGGCACACGCTGAGACAATTGCAAAATTAGGTCCTTTGAATCCATACTTAATTGATATATGGCCAGATACAATATCTAATATCATAGATGGAACAAAGAATGGGCTAACTCTTTTAGGACTTTTCTGGAGTCTGGTGTACTGTTTTTCCATTGTATGGATGCCACCAATTCCAGATCCAATAATTACTCCAACTTTTTCATTTGTTTTCTTATTTAGGTTACTAGTTTCAATAGCCTCTTTTGCAGCCATTAGAGCGAAGGCAGTAAATCTATCGATACGATTAAGTTCTTTAGAATCAAAATATTCTTCAAGATTAGTTTTTACTTCACCTGCTATTTTTACTGAATGGTTTGATGTGTCAAAAGAGGTGATTGGGGAGATACCAGATTTTCCATTAATAATATTATTAAAAAAAGTATCCGTATCAAGGCCCAGAGAAGAGACAACGCCCATCCCGGTTATTACTACTTTTCGATGCATTAGATTTAGGCTAATTTACTATTAATATAATCAATAGAACTTCCTACAGTGGTTAGTCCTTCTGCATCTTCATCAGAAATTTCAATATCAAACTCTTCTTCAAATTGCATGATAAGTTCAACAGTATCTAAAGAATCTGCACCTAGATCTTCTATAAAGCGAGCGTCTAGGCTTATCTTGCTTTCTTCGATACCTAATTTATCAATTATAATTTCTTTTATTCTTGTAAGATTATCAGACATGTGTTTTCTCCTTATTGTGTTAACATTCCACCATCTAAATTTATAATTTGGCCGGTTATATATGATGCCTCTTCAGATATTAGAAAACTAACAAGAGAAGCAACCTCTTCTGGTTTTCCAAATCTGTTAAGTGGTATTCTATTAAATAGTTCATCTTTAATTTTATCAGACAATGAGCTAGTCATATCTGTCTCTATATATCCAGGTGCAATAGAATTTACATTTATTCCTCTTGATCCAAGTTCCTTTGATAGGGTTTTTGTTATACCATCTATTCCAGCTTTGGAAGCCACGTAGTTTGTTTGTCCTTTATTTCCTATTTTTCCAACAATCGAGGATATATTAATAATTTTTCCATATTTTTGTCTAATCATTAATTTGGAAACTAATTTACAGCCAATAAAAGTCCCTTTGAGATTTGTGTTGATCACCTCTTCCCACTCTTCATTTGACATTCGAACGATAATATTATCTTTTGTAATCCCAGCATTATTAATTAGGATATCTATCTTTCCCCTTGACTTACAATGTTTTCAACTGCATTTTTATATAAATCAAAGTTACTGACATCTAAATTGAATATAATAACTTCTGCGCTATTATTTTCTAGAAGCCTAGCTTTTTGAGCATCCAATTTTTGAAGGTCTCTACCTAACAGTGCTATCTTTATTCCATAAGAGGCAAATTTTTGACATATTGCTTTACCAATATCACCATAGGAACCGGTTACAATTGCTACTTTATCTTTTAGTTCTGTTTGCATATAGGATTTAAGTTTTCAATGCTATTGGCGGTTATTGTGTTTATTTCTTTAGATATTCTTCTATTTATACCAGAGAGAACATTCCCTGGCCCACATTCAATAAAATTATTATTACTATTATCCATCATATTTAATATAGTTTCACACCACTGCACAGGGTTTTCAAGTTGTGAAATAAGATTTTTCTTAATATCAGCGGAATCCTGAGAGGGTGAGGCATTGATATTTTGATAAATTGGAACTTTTGCATTATTGAAATTTAGTGAATTTATAGCATTAGATAAAGCTTCTCTTGCAAATTTCATTAGTGGGGAATGAAACGCCCCTGAAACATTTAGTTTTATACACTTGATTCTTGATGATATTTTTTTAAATTTTTCTATTGAATAATTAATTTGAGACTCTTCGCCAGAAATAACTATCTGTTTTTCTGTATTATAATTTGCAACAACCAGAATTCCACTAGAATTGTTTAATATCTCATTCACATCATCAACTGACGCATTAATTATTGCAGCCATTGATCCAACATTTATATTATTCGCTTTTTCCATTTCAGATGATCTTAATATTACAAGTTTTATAGCATCTTCAAATGAAAGAGTTTCTGATGATACTAGGGCGCTATATTCTCCCAAGCTGTGTCCAGCAACACTCAAAGGATAGACATTTGATTCTTTTAGCATTCTATCGATTGATATGCTTAGCGTAAAAATTGCAGGTTGAGTATTCTTTGTTTTTACTAAAAGCTCATCAGGGCCATTTAAACAGATATCAAGGAGATCGTACCCAAGCAGCTCGCTGGTTTGAGAAAATAATGTTTTCGATATTTCATTTGAAAGAATACACGATGACATGCCAACTGATTGGGAACCTTGCCCTGGAAAAATAAAATTATAATTATTCATATATTATCTAATCTAGATTTTCTGTCAGACTTAGATTAGCTTTTAATTTTTTTTCAATTTTTGCTGGTAGATCTTTATCTGAAAAAGTATTTGCTAAATTTAGAGCACTTTCTATTGATTTTTCACTGCATGCTCCATGACATTTAAGAACAATCCCTTTTACACCTAAAAATGGACTTGCTCCATGAGCTTCATAGTTATAATTATTGAAAATTGAATGTATTATATCCATTATTTCAGAGTTACTAGTGATCTCATTTTTTGAATTCATCCAATTGTATAAATGATTTGTGAGTCCCTCTATTAATTTTAATGTGATATTACCGGAGAAACCATCACATACAACCACATCAACATCTCCTTCAAATAGGTATCTTGGTTCAATATTACCAATAAATCCGTTTATATTTTCTTCAAGATGTTTGTATGATGATTGGCTTAACGCATTTCCTTTGTTCTTTTCAGATCCAATATTCAGCAAAGCAATCTTAACAGAATCAATTTTTTTCATTTGTTTTGCGTATATAGATCCCATAATTGCAAATTGAAGTAGATGTATTGGCTTTACATCTGTATTTGCCCCAACATCCGATAGAACAAACCCACCTTTTCTTGATGGAAAATAAGTTGCAAGAGTAGGCCTTTTAATGCCTTCAATTTTTCCTAGAACAAACAATGATGAAGAGAGTAGCGCTGCGGTATTACCTGCGCTAACTACAGCATCTGCAAACCCTTCTTTAACTAACTTAACAGATTGAACGATTGAGCTATCTGGTTTAGTTTTAAATGCCATCGATGGCTTAGGCTCATCCATAGTTACAATATCTGTACAATGATGAATTTCAACTCTATCTAAATCATTAATTCCATGAATTTTTATTTGCTCTTTAATAATTGATTCATCGCCGACTAAAAGGAGTTTAGTGCTTTGATTGGTATTAAGGAATCTTTTTATACCGAGGATATTTGATTGGGGAGCATTATCACCACCCATTACATCTAAGGCAATTTTCATAGGCTAGAGAGGCTACTGATTACTTTGAAGAATTTTGCCTTTGTAGTACAGGACACCATCAACATAGTAAGCCTTGTGTCTTTCATGGACTGTACCTGTTTGCTTACATGTATCTAAAGCTAGATTTTC
>CAZHKH010000078.1:0-7244 GCA_964532515.1 uncultured bacterium | reverse complement strand
ATTTAATGACTTTATTTTAATATTTGTTATATAAATTTAACTTAGTATTAATTCTTATTAAGGAAGTCACATGAAGCGACACATAATTGGTGTAGACATCGGAGGAACAACCTTTTCATCTGCGTTATTCAATGAGAGTCTAGATGTTTTATAAATATCACAAAAAAAACTGATCTCAGAGGTAAGTTCAACGGAAGAATTACTATCTTCACTATCCAATCAAATCCTTGATTTTAATGTAAATTCCATTGATGGAATAGGAATCTCATGTCCCGGCCCACTTGATTCAAAAAATGGAGTTGTACTTGATACTCCAAATTTAAAATTAATTCAAAATGTTAAACTGAAAGAAGAGATAGAATCAAGGTGCTGCGCTCCTGTCTGCATTGAAAATGATGCAAATCTTTTTGCGCTTGGAGAGTGGCATCAACAAAAACAAAATTCTGGGAATGTATTTGGTGGAATCACCCTTGGAACAGGCCTGGGATTTGGAATTATTATTAATGGAGAAATTTTTTCAGGGGCTCATGGTCTAGCAGCTGAGTACGCCATCTCTCCCCTTGAACATGGAAACTGGGAAACATATGTTTCAATATCTGGAATAAAAAAAATATCTGAAGAATATATTGGAAAGAAGCTAGAGCCAGAGGAATTAAGTAAAATGGCCAAAGAAAATAATCCCGATGCCATAGCTGTGTGGAATGAATTTGGTAAGCATTTGGGATTTGCCCTTAGTCACTTTATTAATATGGTGGACCCTGAAATGATATCAATCGGCGGAGGTGTATCAAAAGCATTTGATTTTTTTAAAACTTCCATGGAAAGTACCATTAACAAGTTTTCGCCTTCATACAAAAACTTTAATATTAAAATTTTTGAGAGCAAGCATAAAGAACTCTCATCTCAATTGGGGGCAGCTTTATTGCTAAAAACCTATCAGAAGTATTAAATTAATTTCATGAAAAATAAACTTTTAATATTATTAGCTTTGTTTATTGTCTCTTGCTCAGAAGAAATTCAAGAGATTCCTGAGCCCATTGTTGAAGACCCACCAAAAGAGGATACTTTTGAATATAAAACGTATAAGAGAATCACGAGGTTATCTAATATTGAAAGCGACCTACTAAAAAAGCATAATGACCTAGATGGAGCAACCAGGGAAATTATGAATATCTATGACAATAGTAAGGGTACCCCGCAGGCTAATTCGGATACTCAAGAATAAAATTAACTAGAATAATTATATCTAAGACATCTAGCTCTCCATCTTCATTTAAATCAGAAATTGAAAATTCTAAATCTGTTGGAAAATCATTTTCTAGAATAAATCCTATCAGAACTATCACATCCATTATATTTATATCAGAATCTTGATTAATATCTCCTACCTGATCATCAAATGCACCCTCAACATCAACGACATATAAACCAGTCACTCGATCGGATATTAATACCTGATCAGAGCCAAAAAAAGGAAATGCTCCCCAGGCTCCTGTGTATATATATTCGTTTTCTGGATTATCAAAAGTATCATAATAGGCAGCCAATTCAAGATTAGAAGGATCCGAGATATCTAAAACCTGAAGTCCGTAAATATAGTAGCTGATATACAACATATTATCAAGCACAAAAACATTGTGAGCCGACCAATCTTCTCCACCCTCTGGAAGCCATGCATCTAAAAATTCCACATTAGAAAGATCAGAAACATCCCATGACATGATGTGTCCTCCGGTAGTCTCAGATCCAGTGAACACTGTCTGACTATCTTCTGATACCCAGCATGAATGTGCTTTAGGAACTCCTGGCCATGTAGAAATTAGTGTAGGATTTGATTTATCACTAATATCAAAAACATACATCTCATCAATGTATAGAGCGCATCCATAAAGGATGTCTCCATCTACACATATATCATGAAGATATTCACTGCTCCATCCTCCAACCTTCTGTGGATCAGATGGGTCCTCTAGGTCCAAAACAATTAAATCATCTAACCCCCATGACTCTACCTGTCCATCATAGCTATATAAATCATTTGATCCAATAACATACAAATAGCCATCTGCCTCCATAATGTTGTGAGATTGAACCACCCCATCCCACTCAGCAACAACAATGGGGTTCTCAGGTTCAGAAAGGTCTACCACTTGAATTCCTTGGGGAACTACATAGTACTCGCCTTCTTCATAAAGTTCTGAGTTGGGCATGTTGGCCTCGGTTCCAACATACATATAGTTTTGATGAGTTTTTATATCTCTGTGGCTTGATTGAGAGCCAGGAACAAAGGAAATAAGCTCAGGAATCTCAGGGTTTGTTGAAATGTCCACTATATAGGTTCCATCCCATCCGCCAATCAGTGCATACATCGAGCCATCTTCAGTCTGATAGCCCCAGATATCATTAAAGTCCGATACATACTCAGCCCAATAATTTTCATGTGGCTCAAACCAGTGCCCTACAAGCTCTGCGTTATATGATTCCTGAGAGTAGCATAGAGAGGCAATAGTGTAAATAATTAATAATTTAGTTTTGATCATGCTTTTATATTATCGAATATATAAAACAAATTCCATACTATTATTTGTAATATTTTGTAATAATTGATAGTTATTTTTTTTAAATTAAACACGTAGTTAACTTTTCATTTCCTGAAAGGACTAAGAATGTCTAAAAAACAATATTTTATTTTATCCTTAACATTATTCCTTATTTACTCATGTGCCAATGATGATACCTCCGGCCCATCACCCGCAACTATTGTAGGTTCATGGTCATCTGGAGAACTATCATATCATAGTACTGATGATTGCTTAAATCAGGGGCAAGATTTAGTGAGCTTTGTGAATTCTAGCATTAGCTCTAATATCGGAATTCAAGCACAGATTGTGGCAGAAGCTCTTTGTGTAAATGACGCAGACTATGAATCTTGCTTAGCGGAAGAACTAGAGGACCAAATTGCGCTTTATAGCGCTGTAGTAGATTCATCAATATACTATAATCTGATTTCTGGTACATTTTCATATAATAATATGACTCTAGTAATCAATGAAGGGGAAAGCTATGAGACTCAATATGATGGCTCATGTATCAACATCCCAGAAGACGATATATACGATGAATCAGAGTGTGATTTTTTTGCAGAAAATGAATACACTGAATGGGACTCGCTTAATGAACAATGCAATATCATAGATGAGACATACTGTGGAATTGTTGGAGCAACATGGGATAATGGCTGGGTAGGCAGCTATGATTTTGATGGAGAAAATTATATTTTAAATAATTTTAATAATAATGAAGCAACAACCAAAACTCTTGTCTTTGATGGGAATGATTTATTTATCGTTTTATCAACGGTCGGAGACCAATGTCTCTGTAGCACCTCTACCCCATCAGAATCTTCAACTGACTGTATTGATGCTGATGACTGCATCTGGCTTGAAAGCCACTGCATCAGTCTAAATTTCAGTAAATAGTTTTATGTGTCTATTTAAAAAATGCCGATCAAATGATCGGCATTTTTAATTAAAATGGAATTACTGCTTAAAATTGACCTCTATTTAACTCAATCCATAAACAAATTTGTTTATAAAAATAGCTATATATCAACATTCTTAAGATATGCAACCCACACAAGTGGCGGCCGTACATACATTCTCTATTTCCTCATCATTCCATTCCTCCCTGAGCTTACAAATGATATGCTAAACATTAATCTAGCCAGCTTCCTTTGGGTTTATGGGGGAAGCGCATTTATAGCGTTTCAGGTGCCTATGTATTTTCTTTTAAAACATCTAACCAAACGAGAGCGTCCTTATATAAAACACGATATCACCCCACTGATGAGCCCACCTGATAAATTTAGTTTTCCATCTGGGCACAGTGCGTCCGCGACACTGCTGACACTTATTCTAATAAGCCAATCTTCTGTAGTTTCACCATATTTTATAGTATGGATGTCTATCATCTTTTTATCTAGAATTGGTCTGGGTCTACACTATGTATCAGATGTCATTGGTGGGATTATTCTTGGGGTTGCATCATTTATAGTAACTCTTGCAATCTCTGAATTTAATTTATCCTTAAATCACTATATTTTTGAGGCTTTATCTAATTTTTAATAATTAAATAATGCTTTAATGGGAGGATGATCGCTGAGCCCATTTAACTCTGAGTCAACTTTGCAGCTCTCTAGTGAAAGATCAAACTTTTGTGAGTCTCTGTAAAGAATATAATCTAATTTTCCAAAAGCACTAGCAGAAGACTCATTTGACCAATCTGCAATCTTAGAATCAAGCTCACTGTTAAGCTGCATAATAATACTAAACTCATTGCTATTATAATCAATATTAAGATCACCAGCGATAATCAATGGATATCCATCTGAATTTTTTTTTATATAATTTTGTATGTGCAGTATCTGAGAATTTCTTGTAGAAACATCTGATTCACTGCTGCCTGCATCAAGATGCGTATTGTATAAATCTAATCTTTCTCCAGATACTTCAACAATTATATGCTGAAAGCCTTTAGATGACAGACAATCATTATCCTTAGATAGCCATCCACTGCAGCGAACAAAAGATTTTTCAACTACATCTATCACTTTAATTGTATCTGATATCGCAATGGACAGGCCTGCTCCATTTGGATTGATCAATTGTTTGAGGGGCCATAGGAATTTTGAATTTTTTGATAAAATAATATTATATCCAGGCAAATAGGGCTGTAGCTCTGACTCATTAAAAATCCAATTCTCTTGAAGAAATAATATTTCAAAGCCAAGTGACTTTGAAAGAATCTCTGGGACCCTGCTATGCGGATCATCTCCAGCGATAACCGGAGTGAGCGCATGGATGTTATAGGTCAAGACATTTAGAGAGGAGCTAAATAAAAAACTAATGCCAATAAATAGATGAAAAAGAAATTTAATTTTCAATCTTCTTTCTGTAGATAAGCATTGGAATCGATATTATATAGAGAACAATAATTGCAACAACTTCCATATTTACAAAATAAAGTGGAAACTCTCGTGCGAGGATAAGAGGGTTTTCAACTGGAGGAGGTCTAAAAAGATAGAAGTAATTTGCATCTAAAAGCCAATTTATAATCGCAACTCCAACCAAAAGGATATTTGTAGTGATAATGGTTCTAAGGAGCGCGCCTCTAGTGAGAACCATTTTATATGCAAAAATAAGGAAAAGTATATTTAGTATGATAAGGCCATGAGAAACCATGAATGTAAATAGATAGAAATGGTTAATAATTCCAGTTGGATCGGGTGTGAGAATTGCTTGAGTCGCTCCACCGAATCCCCAGAAATAGGATAGCTCAAATACTCTCTGATTTTTTGTTAATAGAGCCCAGGAGGTTGCAAAGACTGAAAAGCCACACATATGGAGAGGAAGATCGCTGCTAATGAACCAGCCCTTTGAATCAAACACTCGGTATATATCATCAACAAGCTCTATCCCTAAAATTGAGATGACAAGGCACAACGCAACTCGTTTCTTTGAATTATCATTTAAATATTTCTTTGATATAAACGGAATGAGAATCCAAGACCCCAGCATTGCCAGTATATAAAACTTATGATCTGCATTCCAGGGTTGAAAAAAAATTTCCATAGAATAATCTTATTTATTAATCAAAAAGATAGACTATAAGGAATCTATTCAATGATTAGATTAATAAGTTGAATCACATCAAGAATATTAATTACTCCATTTGAATTAACGTCTGCATCTAGTTTCTGACACTCTGTATATTCAGTTGAAGATACTCCTCCGGTCAATATAATATTTACAGTAAGTATCACATCCAAGATATCAAAATTCGTATCATCGTTCACATCTCCTGGCAGATTATGGCAATCATCGCACGCATCTCCGAGCCCATCGCCATCACCATCCTCTTGAGATGGATTATATAGTCCTGGACAGTTATCCACATTGTCCTCTGTTCCATCCTCATCGCAGTCTGAGCATGGAAGACAAAGGGTGCCACACTCATCTACAAGCTGCGCAATAAAATCATTTGTGTCTCCACCGCTCCATCCATCGATAGTGCTATTTGTTCCATCGCAGGAACTTGTATTGGAGTTATTATCAAGTGTCCACGGTTTGGCTCTAACTGTCATCGTATGATCAATCAAAACAAATGTCGGGAACGCGCTCCATGAATCATGGAATCGATCAAAGAAGCCATGGCTTCCACTTTGGTTTTCATCTACAACAAGGGGAGTATCACTGTTTCCAAAATTTGACTGCCACTGCTCACATGAGTATGGCTGTCCAGGGTCTGTTAGCGAAGTTACAAATTTAACGCCGTGCTCTGCCCACTCTTCTTCAAGCCCATCAACTATGGGTGCATTTGATTGGCAGGGACCTCACCAGCTTGCGCTCATATCAATGAAAATAACATGATACTGACCACCATTTAAATCGCCATTCCAATCAGCGAGCTTAAACATATCATCTATTGAATAGTCCTCGTGCCCAGCTCCGACCACATGCTCTTCATTTTGATGAGCTATACTAATCTGATCGCCTGCACAGTAGGTCTGCGCATATAGAAATGATAAAATAGATAAAGTTGAAATAAATATTTTTTTCATAACACCCCCTTTGCTTAATCTAATTTACGAAATTTTATTAAAAAATAATATCCTGATTAGTTCTTCATATTGACATACTGAAGCTCAATATCAAGATTGGCTCCCTTTAACATCGAAATTACAGATTGAAGATCATCAATTTTTTTACCTGTAACCCTAAGCTGCTCACCTTGAATTTGAGACTGAACCTTAAGCTTTTTATCTTTAATCATCTTATTAATTTTTTTTGCTCTATCCCGGTCAATTCCCTCTCTCAAGGAAACTTTTTGCCTTATTGATGTTCCCGCCGCTGATTCTTCTTCATGGAATTTAAAAACTTTCAGTGAAACTTTTCGACTGATGGCACGTGACTTAAACATATCAATCACCGCCGCAAGCTGCATTGTGTTATCCGCAAGTATCGCTATTGATTTCTCTCCCTTATCAAGAGTGATGCTTGTGCTGCTTCCCCTAAAATCATAGCGATTGGCTATGTCACGAACCACCATATTAACGGCGTTATCAATTTCCTGCATATTAAAAGAACTTACAATATCAAATGACGGCATTTTAATCTCCTTATTTGAAAATTTAAAAATCAAATCCATCCCATAAATCTTCCAGCTCATCGCTGAGAATAAAGAAA
>CAZHKH010000077.1:789-7436 GCA_964532515.1 uncultured bacterium | reverse complement strand
CTATAGAGCTAGTGGTGCAGGAGGACAGCATGTTAATAAAACAGACTCAGCGGTAAGAATAACTCATCTTGAAACTGGAATAGTTGTTCAATGTCAAAATCAAAGAAGTCAATTGAAAAATAAACAAACAGCTATTAAATTATTAAAATCAAAATTATTTCAATATGAACTAGATCTTAAAAATAGTGATATGGAAAAAATAACTAATGATAAAAAAAGTATAGAATGGGGGAGCCAAATAAGATCATACGTATTTCATCCATATAATCTTGTTAAAGATCATAGGTCAAAATATGAAACTTCAAATATAAACTTGGTGATGGATGGAAAAATTGATAATTTCATTAGAAACTATTTGTTATACAGAATGGAGAATAAGTGACAGAAAAGAAAAAAATAGATGAATTAATAAAAATTAGGAAAGAAAAACTTAATAAATTAAAAGATTCAGGTATAAATCCATATCCTCATAGTTATACTCCTAGTTCCTCTGTAGAATCTATTATAAAAGAAGAAAAGGAATTAATTTCATCTAACAATGTGGTTTCAGTTTCAGGGCGGATTGTTTCCCTCAGACAAATGGGTAAAGCCCTTTTTATTAATATCCAAGGAGAATATGAAAGGTTGCAATGCTATATTTCAAATAAAAATATGGATATGAATGATGATCTTTATATGATATTGATTAATAATATAGATATAGGAGATATTGTTGGAGTTGAAGGAGAAATGTTTTACACTAAAACGAATGAATATACCGTAAGATCTCATAATTTTATTTTATTAAGTAAAAGTATTAGACCTTTACCAAACCTAAAGGAGAAAGAAGGGGAATCTTTCAATTCATTTGAAGACAAGGAGCTTCGCTATAGGAATCGGCACCTTGATTTTATTGTAAATCCTAAAAACAAAAAGGTATTTTTAAAAAGACATTTGATAGTTAATTCCTTTAGAGATTATCTGAATAAGGATGATTTTATAGAAGCGGAAACCCCTGTTTTGCAACCAATATATGGTGGAGCAAATGCGCGCCCCTTCTTAACACACCACCATACTCTTGATGAGAAATTATATCTAAGAATAGCAGTAGAACTATATTTAAAAAGATTAATTATTGGAGGTTTTAGTAAAGTTTATGAGATAAGTAAAAATTTTAGAAATGAAGGAATGGATAAAAATCACAATCCAGAATTTACAATGTTAGAGTTTTATAAATCTTATGCCGATGTTTACGATATGATGGATTTTACAGAGGATATGATTAAATTTGTAGTTAAGAGAGTAGGAGAAGAAAATCTTCCTTTTAATGAAGATACAATTAAATTTTCAAAAAAATTCAATCGTATTTCATTAGATAGTCTTTTTAAAGAAGAATTTAATGAGTCAGGTTTATTGCAGAATGAAGAGAAAATGCGAAGTATAGGTGATAAATTAAATCTAGATTCTAGCTATGATTTCGGGAAACTTATTGATAAAATCTTTTCTATGACGATTGAGCCAAAATTAATTCAACCTACTTTTGTCTATGACTATCCAAAAATTTTATCGCCATTAAGCAAAATAAAAAGATCTCAAGATCTTGAGATTGTAGAAAGATTTGAATTATTTATCGGTGGGATGGAAATTGCTAATGCATTCTCTGAATTAAATGATCCTATCGATCAAAGGAAGAGATTCCTATCTCAAGAGAAACTAAAAGCTAAAGGTGATATCGAAGCTCAAGTTCTAGATGAAAATTTTTTACAAGCAATGGAAAATGGAATGCCTCCAACAGGTGGTGTTGGAATTGGTATTGATAGAATAGTAATGATTTTAACAGGTCAGACTTCAATTAAAGATGTTATTTTATTTCCGGCGATGAGAAATATTTCTTCTAAATGAATTTAAAACAAATTTCTCTTAAGTTTCTTCTCTCTAAGAAGAAATATTCTTATACTAACATATCTTTATATCTATCAATTTTTTCATCCTCTTTTGCAGTAGCAGTAACTCTTATTGTCATATCGATGTCAAGGGGATATAGAGTTGAAGTTGAAAATTCATTAATGTCGATAGAGCCAGATTTGATTATAACTCAAAAATCAAGAAACTATATAGACCCTTTTTATATTGATACTATTTACTCACTCCTAGAGGAAAATAGAAATTACAATCTTCATTTTTCAAAATTTTTACAAGAGTATGCTATGCTGAAAAGTGGAAGCTACTCAAAAGGGGTATTAATATATTCAATTTATGGAAATATATCTGATTTTTATACGTCAATCGATCATTCCAATAGAATTAAAGATGAGGATGAGTATTTTTTTCTAAGTAATAATTTGTTGAATAAATTTGATTTAAGTATAAAATCAAAAATAAATATATTTAATATTGATAAGTTGATTGATGAGCAGACTATTAGAGCAAAAGAGGTAGAAGTAACTAATATTTATAATACTAATATACCAACTTTTGATAATAATATTATTTTTCTATCAGGAAAAAATATGAAAGATTTATTCAATCATTCTCAAGAAAGATATACAGGGATATTGATAAAAGGGACAACTCCTGAAATTCTTAAAAAGATAGAGTCGGGAACAAAAAATTTTCCCATCAAATTAATATCCTGGAGAGAGAAACACGATAAAATACTTTATTGGCTTACAATTTTCTCTAACCCAATATATTTAATTTTATTTTTCATGATATTTCTTGCTACGATGTATCAAGTATTTGCTAATTGGCTAATATTTCATGACAAGTCTAAGTCAATATATCGATTAAAACTATTGGGAGTTTCAAATAAAATAATAAAAAATATCTATAATATTATTTCTTTTACTATCCTTTTGATTTCCTTGATTTCAGGCTATCTTCTATCAATTATATTTTCATTTATTCAAAATAAATACAATATAATAGAATTAGATCCTAACGTATATATATTAAGTAAAATACAATCAATAAGCTCATTTTCTGACTTTATTTTCATTTCCTTTTTTACTTTTACTGTTATTCTTTTATCCAACGTATTGAGCGTAAAAAATCAAATCTCTAAAATGAATAATACAAGATAATGTCTATGAAATATATATATATAATTTTATCAAAAAATAATTCAAAAATTAGGTTATCTTTTTATTTCCCTTGGATTGGCATCTTTATTGGAACAATATTTCTACTTTTGATTAATTCTATTATGGATGGAATGGAGAGAGAAATTTTTTCAAAAATAAATAAAATAGACAATGGATATAAACTATCATCCTCAACAGAAGAAAATAAAATTAAAAATTATTTAAACTCAAATAATATTCATTATTCTGAACAGTTATTAAGAGATATTGTAGTAGGAGTAGATCAAAATTATTTACTTGCTAAGTTCGTTGTAAATAAACCTTCAAATGATAATAATAAAAAAGCAAAGATTTCAAAGAATTTACTGAACAATAAAAACTCTAAACATGAAGTAGAAACACCTTATGTATCTATAGGAAGGGGAATATCAAGAAAACTCAGTCTTTCTGTAGGAGATTATGTCCAAATATTTTCCCCATTAGATGTGAAATTAACAACCATGAAAGTCCCAAAGGCATCTTTTCTTGTAGCTAATATATATGAAACTCCTGTTGTTGATTTTGATGAAATCTTTATTTTTTCTAACGACACATTGTTTGTTAAGGAGATTGAATCTGAAAAATATTTTTTATTGAATAGAAATATCGATAAAACATTATTCCCTATACTAAAGGAAATATTCCCCTCTATTGTAATCCAAGAATGGGTAGATGAATATTCACCTCTTATCAATGCTATTAAATTAGAAAAAAGAATGTATACTTCTTTTGGATATTTGCTGATTATAATATCTTCCTTGGGATTATTTACAACTATTAATTATACTATTTCAAATAAAATTAGAAGCCTTGCAATGATAGATCTCCTTGGATATAGTTTTATTAAAATTAGGACTGAAATATATAAAATGATGGTAATGCTCTGTTCTCTTTCTACGATTTTTGCTATCTTATCCATCTATATATTAATTTATTTTAATTTTTTTGATCCACTTATCCAGTTGCTTTTCCCCAAAGATCTTTTCTATGATTTTAATTTGTCTGTAAAATCTATAGATTGCATAAAAATCTTATTGATTAATATAGCTATTATAATATTTTCTATTTTTATTCCCTTAAAAACAATAGATTCTCGTCAAGCAATAAAAGTTTTAAGGAAAAATTTATGACTCTTTTAAAAATAAAAAATATAAGTAAAACTTATGCTGATGGAGAAGGTGTCCTTGAAGTTTTGAAAGATATATCAATTTCTATCAAACCAGCTGAGATAGTTCTTGTAATGGGGCCTAGCGGCTCTGGGAAAACAACCTTACTTAATATTATTAGTATGATAGAAAAAGCAACTAATGGTAATCTTTTAATAGATGGGGAAACTATAGATTATAAAGATGTTCTTTTAATTGATAGATTGCGTGCTGAAGTTCTTGGGATCCTCTTTGAAGCTAAAAATATGCTCCCTGAATTTACAGTATTAGAAAATTTAGAAATACCATATAAACTTAATAATATAGCAGATTACCATAACCCTGAAACAGTTCTATCTAATTTTAATTTATTAGATAAAAGAAACTATTATCCCAGTCAGTTATCAGCTGGAGAATCACAAAGGATATCATTATTAAGAGCTATTATAAATAAGCCAAAATTAATTGTTGCTGATGAACCAACAGCTAATTTAGATGAGGAAAATCTAAATATGATAATTAGCTTTATAGGAAAAATTAAAATAGATTATGGATCATCTTTCATCTTAGCAACTCATGATGAAAGATTGTGTGATGTAGCTGACAGAATATTATATTTAAATAAGGGTAAATTAGAAGAAAGAAAAAATAAAGCATGAATGAAAATTTTTCAAAAGGGATAAAAACTATTTTAAAATATGCTCGGAGTGAAGCGAAGAGATTGAATTCTTCCTTTGTAAATCCAGAGCATCTATTCCTTGGTATTATTAAAGATAAAGATGGGCAGGCAAATAAAATGTTAAGATCTCTTGGTTGTGACTTAAATGAGATGTCTTTAATGTTAGCAGACCTATCTCATCCAAAAAAGTCTAAACATCAGCCAGATCAGCTTAAATTGACACAAAATACTGAGAGAATTATTAGAAATACATTTGCTGAATCAAGTAAGTATAACCGAAAAACTGCAAATCAGATTGATTTATTATTAACTATAGTAAAGCATGGCCATGGTATTATTAATGATGTAATAAAATTTTATTCAATTGATTATGATGTAATAAAATCATATATGGATATAGATAAAACCTCTGATGCTGATCAGAAAGATTCAACCCAAGAAAGCAAAACTCCTTCTCTAGATTTATTTAGTAGAGATATAACAGCTATAGCAAAATCAGGAAATCTTGATCCTATAGTTGGCCGAGATATTGAGATAGAACGCTTAGCTCAAATTTTATCGAGGAGGAAAAAAAATAATCCCGTGCTAATAGGTGAGCCCGGTGTAGGCAAAACAGCTATAGTCGAAGGATTGGCTATAAGAATCATTAATAAAATGGTTCCTAGGATTTTGTGGGGAGAAAAATTATTGGCTTTAGATTTAGCAGGGCTTATTGCAGGAACAAAATATAGAGGTCAATTTGAAGAGAGAATGAAAAACCTAATTTCTGAGCTTGAATTTCTCTCAAATACTATTATTTTTATAGATGAATTACATACAATAGTTGGAGCTGGAGCTACAACAGGCTCTTTGGATGCTGCCAATTTATTTAAACCTGCATTAGCACGTGGAGAAATTCAAATCATTGGAGCGACGACTTTAAATGAATATAGAAAATATATTGAAAAAGATGGGGCATTGGAACGTAGATTTCAAAAAATTATTATAAATCAACCATCTTTAGATGATACTATTAGAATTTTACATGGTATTAAAGAAAAATATGAACTTCATCACAATGTAAAGATTTCAGACTCTGCAATTAAATCTTGTGTAGAGTTAAGTGATAGATATATAACGGATAGATATTTACCAGATAAGGCGATAGATGTAATGGATGAGGCCGGTTCAAGACTTAGAATATCTAATGTTGACTTACCAGATGAAATTATTCAAGCAGAAAAACAGATTGAAAAATTAAATAAACAAAAAGAAAAAGTTATAAATAGTCAAGATTTTGAAAAAGCTGCAACAATAAGAGACAAACAAAGAAAATTAAAAAAGAAACTTGATGAATATCGATTTAACTGGCAAAATAATAGCAAGAAAAATATTCCAATTATTAATGAGGATGATGTTGCAGATGTCGTTTCAATGATAACTGGAATTCCTTTATCATAAGTCGCGACTTCTGAAAGCGAAAAGTTACTTAAAATGACTGATGAATTAAAGAAAGCTATAATAGGACAAGACGAGGCTATTGTAAAAGTATCAAACGCTATTCAAAGAGCTAGAGCTGGGCTAAAAAACCCTAGGCATCCAATAGGAACTTTTATGTTTTTAGGACCAACGGGTGTAGGTAAAACTGAACTTGCCAAGAAGATATCAGAGTATCTATTTACAACAGAAGATTCTTTGATTAAAATTGATATGTCTGAGTATATGGAAAGATACAATGTCTCT
>CAZHKH010000077.1:0-779 GCA_964532515.1 uncultured bacterium | reverse complement strand
TCAGAAGAAATCCATACTCAGTTATTTTATTTGATGAAATTGAAAAAGCCCATAGTGATGTTTTTAATATACTACTGCAAGTATTAGATGAAGGTAGACTGACAGATAGTTTTGGAAGAGTGGTAGATTTTAGAAATACTATAATTATTATGACTTCAAATATAGGAACAAAATCTATAAGCTCATCAACTTTAGGTTTTTCTACATCAGACAAAGAAGATATTAAGAAAAAAACTTCTCAAATTTTTGAAGAGATTAATCGATATTTCAGACCAGAATTTTTAAATAGAATTGATGATATTATTATTTTTAATTCTCTAGAAAAAAAACATTTATATAAAATAATTGACTTACAGTTAAATGATTTAAAAACAAATCTTTTAAAGAAAAATAATTCCATTCGATTTTCAAAGAAAGTTAAGGATTTTCTCCTTAAAGATGGATCTCATCGTGAATGGGGAGCAAGACCAATAAGAAGAATAATTCAAAATGAAATTGAAAACTTAATCTCAACAAAATTCTTATTAAATGAATTTACTGATGATGCGATCATATCAATAAAAGTTAAAAATCAAAAACTTGAATTCATTCAATTTCCTAAAAAGAAAAAAAAAACAAACTCGACTTTAAAAAATAAATCCGCCAAAATCTTAATTGCGCCAAGATTGTTTAGTATTTTTTTCTGACTTTGCAAATTAGCTTACTTTAGTTACTGAGCCTGCTAATCTCATAAAGTTTTGGAGGCGATCAAGAGGCACTAAAATGTTGGTCGGAGTCAC
>CAZHKH010000076.1:0-7669 GCA_964532515.1 uncultured bacterium | reverse complement strand
AATAATAGTCTACACGAAGTTGAACGTGATTTATGTTTAATAGTTCTATATCAAAGTTTTTAGATTGCATTAATAATTAATGGTATCTTTAATTTTTTGAATAATCTGATTTTTGGGCCAAAATATATTAGTTTCAATATCTGAAGAAAATGGTGTGGGTGTATCTAATGATCCTAAGCGATAAATAGGAGCATCTAAATATTCAAATGCATCCTCAGATAATGTAGCCGCAATCTCTGCCCCAAAACCTGATGTATGTGTAGCCTCATGTATAATCATTGCTCTATTGGTTTTTTTTATTGAATTTAAAACGAGTTCTTTATCCCAAGGGACAAGTGTTCTCAAATCAATTATTTCAATTTTATTATCATAATTTTTTGGTAATGCCTTAACACTTTCAATAGCCCAATGAACAGATAGCCCATATGTAATAATCGATAAAGAATTTCCCTCTTTTACAATTGAGCCCTTTCCTATATCAATAGAATACAGTCCATTGTCTACCTTTGATTTAATGCTTCTGTATAATCCTTTATGTTCAAAAAATATAACTGGATTAGGATCGTCAATCGATTTAATTAATAAACCCTTTGCGTCCTGGGGGGTGGATGGATATACAACCTTTAGCCCGGGCACTTGCGTGAACCATGATTCATTGTTTTGGGAATGGAATGGTCCCGCTCCCATTCCTCCACCCGAAGGCATCCTTATGGTAACATTTATTCCCTGACCCCATCTGTAGTGAGTTTTTGCAAGGTTATTTACAATTTGATTAAATCCACATGATACAAAATCAGCAAACTGCATCTCAACAATTGGCTTATATCCCTCAAGAGACATCCCCATCGCAGCACCAATAATTCCGGATTCAATAATAGGTGTATTTTTTATTCTATCTGATCCAAATTTTTCTAAAAATCCTTTAGTAATTTTAAATACCCCTCCATATTCAGCAATATCCTGACCCATCATAATAATTGATTTATCAAATTTCATTTTTTCATATAACGCATCAGAAATAGCATCAACGAATCTTCTTTCAGTTGAACTACGTGGCTTTGGATATTTTATTGGACTATCTTTTTTATATACATCACTCAGTTCATGCACCTCATCTGTTTTATCTAATTTTGCATGCACTGCAAACTCAATATCAGGCTCAAATGATTTTTTGATTTTTTCTGTAATTTTTTTTATGGATGTTGGAGTTAAAATATTATTACTTAGCAAATAATCTTCAAATAATTTGACAGGATCTTTTTTCTTCCACTTAGATATTAATGACTGTGGTACATAGCTCACTCCAGATGCTTCTTCATGACCACGTATCCTAAATGTATTGGCCTCAATTAATACTGGCCCTTTATTTGATCTACAATGTTTCGCACTTTTCAGAATAGTATCATAAACTTCAAGCACATCATTTCCATTTATAGTGTGAGATTTTATTCCATATCCAATGCCACGATCTGAAAGTTTTTCACATGCATACTGCTCTGATGTTGGAGTGGAAAGACCATAACCATTATTTTCAATTAAAAATATAACAGGAAGCTTCCATACGGCTGCAAGATTAAGTGCCTCGTGGAAGTCTCCCTCACTAGTTGCCCCATCACCAATAAATGCAACTGATATCCCTTCTGATTTTTGAATTTTCTTTATGTAAGAAACCCCACATGCCACCGGCAGCATTGCAGCCAAATGAGAAATCATGCCAACTATATTATATTCAAGTGCTCCAAAATGGAAAGATCTGTCTCTACTTTTGGTGAAGCCACCCTCTTTCCCCATTAACTGACAAAATAATGTTTTTAACTTAACATTTCTAGATGTGAATACGCCAAGGTTTCGATGCATAGGGAAGATCATGTCATCACTCTTCAGTGCAGATGTCACACCAATGCCTATTGCCTCTTGCCCAATCCCAGAAAACCACTTTGATATTTTACCCTGACGTAAAAGAATTAACATCCTCTCCTCAATTAATCTTGGGAGCAATAAATGATTATATATTTCTAATAATTGTTTTTTTGTCAGTTTTGATTTCATGATATTCTGTTATAGATATTAAATTTAATTTATTATAAATTTTTACCATATAAAATATAATCTAAAAATATATAATCAAGGAGTATAACATGCGTAACCATATATCTTATCGATCTGGAAATCCAGCGTTGCAATCTAGTACATTTAAAAGTAATGAGGCTATTGGATCTGGACATATGACTCTAGAGGGAACAATCAATAAAGTCTCTTTGTCTTTATTGGTTCTAATGTGTACAGCAATGTATACATGGCATAATCCTAGCTACCCAATTATGATCTTTGGCGCTATCGGGGGTTTTGTCGTGGCACTAATTACCATATTTAAAAAACATCTAGCAACCTATACAACTTTAATATATGCAGGACTAGAAGGTCTATTCCTAGGTGGGCTATCACAATTTTATGCTCAGCAGTTTGATGGTATCGTCGGCCAGGCTATTTTCTTAACATTTGGTATCTTTGTAGCGTTACTACTAGCATATAAATCAAAATTAATAAAGCCTACAGAAAATTTTAAATTGGGAATATTTGCAGCTACCGCAGGAATTGGTATTTTATATGTTGTGAGTTTTATTATGAGCTTCTTTGGTTCAGGACTCCCAATCATGAACCCGATGAATTCGTCCTTATTCAGTATTGGATTTAGTGTATTTGTAGTAATTATTGCCTCTTTAAATTTAGTATTAGATTTTGATTTTATTGAAGAGGGCGCAGAGAGCAAGGCCCCTAAATATATGGAATGGTATGGAGCCTTTGGATTGTTAATTACATTGGTTTGGCTGTATCTGGAAATTTTAAGGTTATTAGCCAAACTTCAATCCCGAGATTAGACTATCTTGTATGGTTTAATGTAATAACACAATTTATAGTGTTAAAGTAATACTTTAAATATTGTTTGCATATAATAGTAGATGTATCCTAAGTTTGATACTGAAAGTTGATTTGGTTATCAATTTTAGCTTTTTATATAATTTTAGTCTAGTAAGAATTCTAAGATGCTTGTACATCTTAGATAATAACAAAACAAGGAGAAAACAATGAAATCAGCATTAAACAATGTAAACAGTTGGGTTGGTGGTATAGTTGGTTTGCTTAAAACTGTTATCGTTTTTTTTGTATTCGTTAATATCTTATATGTAACTAACGTAAACCCTATTGGTGGTATTATAGAGTTAGTTGATTCATTCATTAATGGTGGATTAGCTGGTCTTCTAGCACTAATAGTATTTGCTTCTTTCTTGGATTAATATCCCGGATACTAAACAATTGAATAAAAGGCTCTAATAACTTAGAGCCTTTATTCAAAAATCTAGGAGGTTCATATATGAAAGATGCATTGGTTTTAATCACGGGCTGGCTTAACAGCATTACAGATGTTTTAAAAGCTCTGATTGCGTTGGGTGTTGCAATAGGTATATTATTCAACGATCCATTCAATGTGATTGCAGGAATTGGCTCTTTAATGGGTGAATTTGGCGATGCAGGAATAGCAGGTTTAATAGCCTTATTATTAATTGTAACATTCTATAATAAAGGTAACAAATAAGACTTGTAGTATAAATCTTACGAAAAAAGCCTCAATTCAATTGAGGCTTTTTTTTGGTTAAAATATCCTATTTAACGTAATTCTTCTCTTAGTACAATATCAGGGAATATCCTTCCCATCATATATAGCGGAATAAAAATTGAATAAATTATAAATTCAATTTTAGGGAATTTAATTTTTAATCTATTATAATATGAGTATATATAATATAGCTCTGGAATAATTTTTATAATAATTATAGCTAAATAGTATATACTCGGCACAGATAAAAATTGTGTGATAATAAAAAAATACAAACAATTAATCCCAAAATAAATCATATAAAAATAGTTGGATGTAATCTTATTTTTTGAATTATACTCTATATCCTTAATACATAAATCTGAATCTACTATATACTTTTGAGAGCCATAAGTCTCTTTATGCTCATTTAAAAAATTATTGAATGATTGTTTGTTAATAAAAAATCCATTTCTATTATATTTTTTAATTGAATATAAATTTTTATTAATTAATGAACATTCAATGGCCTGCTTTAGATATCCAAATAGTTGAGGAAAAATATTTTTTCTCTTACTATCTAAATAATGTATTGGTGTAAATAAAATTGATAGGTTGAAATTATCAATATATTGTAATGATTTTGCTAAAAACTTATTTGAAAAATACATCCCACTATTAATGATTAAAATAAATTCAGTATTAATATTATTCATATTCAGATCATTATAATCAAATTTATTTGTTTTATATATATCAATTTTTTTAAATAATTTGCTGTAGGGACTAATTATTGACTTTAAATCATCATCTATACTACTAAATAAAATAAGATTAATCTGATCAGGTGATGAATTGTCTTTAATCCCATCTATAGTCTTCAATAAAACTTCTATATTATTAATATTATTAATAATAATCGTTAATGGTTCAGTTGGTTTGTTGACATCTCCTACCTCTTTATCTAAAATAGAGAAATCAAACAACCACATTAGAAATATGAAATAAATTATAAATATTGTTATTAGCAATTGATTTTTCGGCCTTTCCAAAGTAGGTATCTAGAAAAATAGCTCATGATGCCTACAACTATGATGTATGGGATATGAAATATTTGCCATAATATGAATTCGTGTGTACTAACTTTTACATTAAAATATTTTGAACCAACAGATAATAAAATATATTCATTTAAAAATTTGATGATTAGTATTGAAATAATAATTAGATAGTTTGTGATATTATATATGATGAGTATGGAAAATGATATATAAAATATAAATGATAAAAATATGACTGAAAAAAAATTGAAATTTAATTTCCATAATTTATTTGCATCCGAAACCCAGCGTATTCGTTGGTAAATAAAATTACTAATCTTAAATTCTTTCCTTGAAAAAATTATTGCTGCTTTATTATCGACAAAGCATGCTCTACAGCCAATATTAGTACAATACTGTAAAAATGCCGTATCATCTCCTATAAAAGATTTAATTTTAATAAACCCTCCAACTTTTGAATATAGTGCTTTTGTAAATCCTTGATTTTGCCCTGATGATGCCAGCGGATATCCCAAGTAGGATGATGCTCGGCATATTATCATTAATAATAAAAAATCTATTCTTTGAAATCTAGAAACATTATTTACCTTATTTTTACTATCAACTATGCTGGGCCCAACAAGATAATTATAGCCATTAGAAAAATAGCTAGACATAGTGCTAACCCATGTAGATGAAATAATACAATCAACATCAGTAAATAATAGATTATTATACCTTGCACTTTGAATGCCTGCATCTAGAGCCTTCTTTTTATGGCTTAGCAAGCTATTACCTTCACTTGATGAACAATATCGAAATCGACTATCTAACTGTGAAGCCTTCAGGATAATATCGCCTGTATTGTCGTCAGATTCATCATCAACTAAAATAAATTCTATCGGGGCGCTATAATCTTGTTTTTTGAGAAAATTAATGAGATTAGGTAGTGATGACTCACCATTCCTAATTGCAACAATAATACTAACTCCTTCATTAATTTGAGAGTGTATTTCTTGAGGCTTTAGATTGGTGCTTGCATATAAGCAGAGTAAAATAAAAAATATGTAAATGATAAATAATAAAATGCAAATTAGCATGAATTAATTAGAGAGCTAATCTATGAATCCATTTTTTATCATCCATTCATCATCAACAAATCCACTGAGATAATTTCTAATAGAATCAGGTAAAATAATTAAACAATTTTGATTTTTCTTTAAATTTTTTGCTGCCTTTATCCCTGCCCAAACTGCTGATCCTGATGACCCTCCAATAAAAAGACCCTCTTCTTTTATTAATCGTTTTGCCATGTTAAATGAATCCCTATCATCAACTTTGATGTATTCATCAATTAAATTATTATCTAATACATCTGGAAAAAAATCATATCCAATCCCCTCTACTTTATAGGAATGGATTTCTGTTCCTCCCCCAAGAATTGAACCATAAGGGTCGACTCCAATAATTTTTATATTAGAATTAATTTCTTTTAATTTTTTTGCAACACCAGTAATTGTTCCTCCTGTCCCAACTCCCATTACAACCATATCAACATTACCATCTAAATCATTAATTATTTCTTCCGCTGTAGTCTCGTAATGGACATCAGGATTAGATGGATTTGAATATTGATCTAAAATGTGAGAGTCTTCAATTTCTTTATTTAATTTTTTTGCGATACCAATATGGCTATCAGGACTATCCCATGGTGCTTCTGTTGGAGTTCTAACAATCTTGGCGCCCAAGGCCTTTAAAACTACTTCCTTTTCTTTGCTCATTTTTTCTGGCATTGTAATAATCATATTATAGCCTTTGACTGCTGCAGCTAATGCCATTCCAATACCTGTGTTCCCAGATGTAGGCTCTATAAGGGTGTCTCCTGGTTTGATGCGACCTGATTGTTCAGCATCAAGTATCATATTATATCCTATCCGATCTTTAATGGAGCCACCTGAATTGAAAAATTCACATTTAACCATTAAATTGCACTCTAGCTCGGTTCCTATTTTATTTAGCTTTACAATAGGAGTTTTTCCAATAGCTTCTAAAATATTATTTAAAATTTTCATAATATGAATTTAATGATGATTCTATATTGAATATAGTATTTTTTATTTTGTAAACAACCGATCTATTAATATTGAGCCTGCAACTGCTACATTTAAACTCTCAATATTTCCTTTTTGAGGTATAGAAACTTGCTTAGTGGATAATTGTAAAATATCATTGTCTATTCCATGAGATTCATTCCCTAAAATAAGAGCCCAATTATTACTTGTTGATATATTCTGATATGGAGTTCCATCTAAAGTAGCTGCAATAACTTCAATTTTTTTATTATTAAGAATAGCAATTATATCATTAGTATTTAACTCAAATAAATTAGGTAGGTAGAAATGTGCTCCCATTGATGACCTCACAACTTTAGGATTGTAAATATCAACAGAGCCAGTTGATAAAAAAATATTATTAATACCATACCACGCAGCTGAACGTAGCAACGTTCCTAAATTCCCTGGATCTGATATGTTATTTAATATTAATAGAGGTCCTTCAATCTTATCTTGAATATTAAATGAATGTTTTATTGGAACTAGTGCAAAAATTTCTTGAGAATTATCTGTGTTTTTAATTTTTTTATAATCCTTATCTAAAATTATCTGGTAATCTAAATTAGAACTAAATAATATATGATTAGGATGTTTATTGATAAAATCTTGTGTGATAATAATTTTATCAATTTCATAATCTGATCGTATTAATTCATCGACAATCCGTTTCCCTTCAATTAAAAATTTTTTATGTTCATATCTACACTTTTTTTTTGATAGTGATCTTAAATATTTTATTTCATTATTGGTCATCATTTTATACTTAACTCCAAAACCACTGGGGCATGATCTGAACCCATAACCTCAGGTAAAATATATGATTTAATCAGTCTATTTTTTAAAGTGTTAGACACACAAAAATAATCTATTCTCCAACCAACATTTTTAGCTCTAGAATTAAACATATAACTCCACCAAGT
>CAZHKH010000075.1:0-7728 GCA_964532515.1 uncultured bacterium | reverse complement strand
CTATTAAAAATTTGAAGTCATGGTATGCCAAAGATTATGAGTTTCTTGATATCGCAAAGTTAAATCATTAAATCAAATAAAAAAAATCAACTTAAGCTAATTGTAATTACAGGGCCAACTGCTAGTGGAAAAACCTCTCTGGCTACTCAATTAGCATATGATATCGACTCTGAAATCATATCTGCAGATTCAAGGCAGATTTATAGGGGTATGGATATCGGAACTGGAAAAGATATTAACGAGTATACTATCCACAATAAAGCAATCGACTATCATTTAATTGATATTCTAGATCCAATGAAAGACTATAGCGTATATGACTTTCAAAAGGATTTTTATGGTGTCTACAAAACTATTCAGTCTAAAAATAAAATTCCCATTTTATGTGGTGGAACCGGACTCTATATCGAGTCTACTTTGCTGGATTATGATCTATCTAAAAAACCTCCTCCAAACACAGAACTTCGAAAAAAACTAGAGCAGTATGATAAGCATGAGCTACTGAAAGTTTTTTATTCATTATCAAATTCAAATGAGAATAAAGATATGCTGCTTGAAACAAAAAAACAGATTATTAGAAATATTGAGATTATTAAAAGTAAACCTGCTGACTCTGGGTTCAAATTAACACCCATGAAAGATGATGCCATTGTATTTGCAACCGATGTAGATACAGAGTTACTAAGAGAAAAAATAAAACAACGATTAATAGCACGAATAGATGAAGGAATGATTGAAGAGGTCGAAAATTTAATTGAAAATGGTATGCCAATAGATAGGCTAGATTATTTTGGTTTGGAATATAAATTCGTTGGTAGATACTTAAAATCTCAAATAACAAAAGAAGAGATGATTGTTAATCTGACAACCTCCATCCGAAAATTTTCAAAAAGACAGCGAACCTGGTTTAGAAGAATGGAAAAGAGGGGAATAAATATCAATTGGGTTAACCCTGATAACTATCAAAAGCTAAAAGAAATGACAATGCAATATATTGATGAATCATAAGATTAATAAATATATTAAAAATAAACTGGCCAATAAAAAGTGGCGAATTCATAAAACCCCAAACAAAGAATCTTACGATTTTCTTATTGCCATTCCCTGCTATGATGAGTATGATTATATATTTAAAACACTAGAATCAATTAATAATCAAAGTAAAAATATTCTTGAAAATACCCTGGTATCTATCGCAATCAATAACTCCGAAGATACAGAGGAATCTATACTTAGTAATAATCAAAAAACCTATCAGAAGCTATTAGAGACAACATATGATTTTGAATGTGTAGTGACCGATGCATTCTCAACAAATAAATCACTTGAATCAAAGAGTGCGGGAGCAGGCATGGCCAGAAAAATATCTGTGGACTCTGTTCTGTCTTATCTGAAAATAGATTCAATAATTTGTTTTATAGATGCAGACACTATCCTATCAGAAAAATATTTGGAGCTTATTTGGTCATCGTATCAAGAAAATCGGTGGGAGGCTGCTACCGTTAATTTTCTACACCAAAACGATGAGCCCAAAACGAAACAAATCATTAGGGAGTATGAGAAATTTTTAAAGGATACATCGCTAAGTATTAAAGAATGTGGCTCGCCATATCATTACATATCATTGGGGTCCACAATGATATGCACATACCTAGCCTATGTGTCGATTGGCGGAATGAATAGAAAGGTTGCAGGAGAAGATTTCTATTTTTTGCAGGAACTTGAAAAGTTCTGTGGAGTTAAACAGATTAATGATATGCTCGTTTATCCATCTTCAAGATATTGCAGTAGATTGTATATGGGAACCAGCGTGAGGCTTGAAAAATCATTGAATGGAGAGCTGGATTTATCGTCGTTATATTTCTCTGAAAAGGCATTTGAAATTTTGAAGGAATGGATTAATCTTGCTCTGTCATCCAATCAAAAAAATTACAATACAATAAAAGATGACATTAATAAGATTGATTTAGAATTACTCCCTTTTTTGCAAAAATTAAATATTCAAAATGCATGGGAGCCTATTACGCAATCTCCATCGTACAAACATTTTTCAAAACAATTTCACAGGTGGTTTGATGCGCTTAGTATTTTTAAGCTTTTGAAATTTTACACGAAATCTTAACTTTGGAAAAGAACATGCCTATTACAGATAAAATAAACGCAGAAGAGCTATATAATGCCCTGGTTTCAGGTATTTGTAAAGTTATATCCAGACATGAGCACCTCAATAAAATTAATGTGTTCCCAGTCCCAGATGGAGATACAGGAACGAATCTTCTATTTACTTTAAAACCAATTCTTGGAATCAAGGATAATTCATCTAAAAATGTGGGCGAGGTTCTATCTAAAATATCAAATGTAGCGATTGATTCGGCTAGAGGAAATTCTGGAACTATCATGGCTCAGTACTTTATTGGAATGGCAGAAGAGGGAACATCAATAGAATCCCTTACTAATAAAAATTTAGAATCATTGTTAAATGCTGGTTATAAAGCCGCTCAAAGCTCAATGTCAGATCCAAAAGAGGGCACGATTAACACTGTTATGCGAGATGACGTTAGTGAGGCAAAGAAATATGGGGATAGTGAAGATATTGTAGAGACTTTTAAAGCTATTTATAGGGCCTCTGTTGATTCGCTAAACAATACCCCCGAGCAAATGCAACTATTAAAAGATGCGGGCGTGGTGGATGCAGGTGCCCAGGGATTCGTTGACCTGATTGAAGGGTTCTGCTATTATATTGAAAATGGGGAGATATTAAATCCTGAGGCAATAGATATCAGCGAAGCTTCTGAGTCTGACAGTGATGTAAATATTGAAAATTATGACGAATCTAATTATCAATTTTGTACTGAGTGTATCATTGAGAGTAGCCAGATCAACCGAAAAGCAATGAAAGAAAAACTCAATGAAATGGGCGACAGTTTTATCTTAGCAGGAACAAAGAATAAAGTGAAAATTCATATTCATACGGATAATCCCAATAAGGTATTTAATATCTGCTCAGAGTTTGGAGCAATAAAAAATCAAAAGGCAGATGATATGCACCAGCAGGTTGCATCTTCTCATGATAGTAAGTCAGAAATTGCAATCGTTACTGACTCTGGGTGTGACATTCAGCATGATACCCACAACAGCAATATTCATGTTGTTCCAGTCCGATACAGTTTTGGAGAAAAAGAGTATATTGATAAAATTTCTCAAACATCTGATGAATTTTATACCGAACTGATGAGCAATCCTGTCCATCCAAAAACATCTCAGCCACCAACCGGTGACTTTATTAGTAAATATGAAAATTTATCTACCCACTATAAATCTATTATTTCAATTCATATCCCAGCAAAATTGAGTGGGACGCTTCAGTCTGCTAAAAACGCAATAAAAAGATTAGAAAATAAGAATATTGTTCACATTGATTCGCTCTCCGCATCCGTTGGCCTTGGCCTGATTGTAAAGGGCGCAGCCAAATATGCAAATGAAGTGAATAACCATGAGAAGGTAATTCATAAAATACAATCTCTAGTAAAAAATACAGAAATATTTTTAACCGTGAATGATATTAGCTATGCTATTAAAGGTGGAAGAGTTCCAAGGTATAAGGGGATGATCGCTAAACTCCTGAAAATGCATCCCATCCTTTCAACTGATGATGAAGGAAAACTAAAAGCTGCGTCTGCTCTGTTTGGTGCAAAAAATCTGCATCTGAAATTTGCTCAATTTATTTTAAAAAAATTAGACCACAACTTACATTACAATATATCAATAGGTCACAGCAATGCAGAGGACCAAGGACATGAGATTGTTGATATTATCGAAAATAACTTCAAAAATATTATCAGTATAGATTTGGTCGAAATGGGCTCTGCCCTAGGAGTTCACAGTGGACCAAATTCATTTGTGGCAGGCATTCAAAAAGAAATAAATGAAAAAAATAATATTATTATTTCTTGCCAGCTATATCATAGGGTCAATATCAGGGAGTCTTATCTTAGGTAAATTCTGGAATATTGATATTCGAAATTTTGGAAGCAAGAGTGCCGGTGGGACCAATGCCCTAAGAACCGTTGGAGCTTTATTTGCGCTACTAACAGTGATTGTTGATATCTCAAAGGGATTAATCCCTGCCTACCTTATTGGCTATTATTTTAACTATGGTGAAATAGAAATGATGGTTGGAGCATTTGGGGCAATCATTGGGCATGTCTATCCTATTTTCTATAAATTTAATGGAGGGAAGGGCGCTGGAACACTTCTTGGATCATTAATTGTGTTAAGCCCACTATCTATTTCCTATGTTCTTTCAGTGTGGATTGTCTCGCTGGTTTTATCTGGCTTTGTAGGACTCAGCACCATCCTTGCTGCCTTTACACTATTTATTTATTCTGTGGTAAAACTAAATTTTAATTTTCAAGTTTTTAGTCTGCTAATATTCATATTTATTTTGTTTACTCATAGACAGAATATTAAGCGAATGATTCAGCGGAGTGAAAATAGATTTACAAAAGTAATGATATTTAAGAGGAAATAAAAAAGGCTCCAGAAGGAGCCTTTTTTATTTTAACTAATATACTTAGTTTTTTATTTACGGCCTCTTGCCATAGGTGCTCTAGAAACATCACCATCTTTATCTATAAAATATAGAAATCCACCTTCTCTAGTCACATTAGTATCAGCTACTTTCTCTGCGCTTCCACCTTTGCTTGCGCCTCTAGCCATTTTTGATCTCCATACGTTGCCGTCTTTTCCTAAATAGTATAGGTAACCTTTTTCTTTTGTAACACCTGAACTTGCAACTTTATCTGCCATGATTTATCTCCTTATTGTAAAAATTTTAATCAATCACGTTAACTGTGTCTAATTCTATCAATTTCTCGTCTAAAAAACAAGTTTTTTCTCCTCTAAAAACAAATTTTAGGTGATTTAATGTTATTTTCTTTATGATTTTCGGGTGTTTTCATAGTTTTTCATGACAATTTTAAACTCTGCAAGGCTGTTGCATTGAAAGAATTTTGAGTATTTTATATTATCTAGTAATGTGATTTCCTTGCAAAATCCATAGTGGTGGCCAGGATAGATGATTGTGTCAATTGGTAGCTTCAGTAAAATATTGTAGGTGCTGTGGTACAGGTCCTCTATGTTGCTTCCACTGCTAATGGTCCTTCCCGTCCTACCAACAAACATCGTATCACCGGTAAAAATTATATTTTTGGACTTCACCCAGTAGCAAATACTATCAAGATAGTGGCCTGGTGTAAATAAAGATAAAATTAAATGTTTTCCTAGTCCGATTACATCATTGTGCTCAAGTTTATGAAAATCCATAGATTTAGAAAATCTTGCATTGGAGGATGCATACACCTTCACTAGCGGATATAAATCAATAAAGTCATCAAGGTAGTGGATGTGGTCATAGTGCGTGTGGGTAATGAGAATTTTATCCAGCACTAGAGCATTTGAATCGATATACTCAATCACTGGATTGATCTCTACCGAAGGGTCAATAATCGCAGCGGTGCGGGTCTCTTCGCATGATAAAACATAGCAAAAATTATTGTCGTATCCCCCTTGAAATCGCTTAATCTTCATGGTGCCTAATAAACTTTCGCATAAAAAAAACCAGCCTCTTTAATTCATTTAATTTATAAAAAAATGAGCGTTTGGGTGCAATCTCATTGTGCTCATAAAGATAGGATATAAATAGCTCTGCATTATCAATATTCTCAGAAAGCTCTACAGACTGTGTGTAGGGAACCATATTATCATTGGCCCCATGCATCACATAAACCTTGGAGGTGATATCACCGCACCACTTCTGAGGAGATATCCCATCAAGAACATCCATTTTTTCTTTAAAGATAATATCAATAATTCTTTTAACCTCAGAAGATATATTTGAATTTAAAATATCCGTAATCAGTGCTTTATCCTTTCCATCTAGCTGCTCAACTTCTGCTTGAACCTCTTCATGTTTATCCTGAACTCGAAGCTGTAGGATATACTCTATTTTAGAGGTGTCGTAGCCAATGTCTATACTATTTAAAAAATTGTGGAAGCACACAACAAGGCCCCACTCGTGTGGCTTGATTGTCACCTGCTTACCTTTTATTTTGATTTGTCCATTAATTAAAAAATCTAAACTTGTCTGGACATCGTATATCGTTCCGTAGGTTGTAATACTGTGAGGAGGATCCTCACGCATTGGTCCTGTTAGACTTGATTTTAGTAAAATAGCCCCGCCGTAGCTCACGCCCATGCAGCTGACCTTTGTATCTTTTACATCGTCTCTACTTAGTAGCTGATTGTATGCACATTGAAACCACTCTACATTTTTCTCAGAGATATCCAGCTCTTTAAGAAGCGGAATCCTTGGTATATAGACATTGAAACCCGAATTGGCCAGCGCAGATGCCAGGAAGATCATTGAGGGATGTTCCTCTGCAAAGGGCGATGCCCCTGGATAGAGAATGAGAGTTCTTTTTAAATTCTTTTTACCCTTAACAACTTTTAGCGGAAGATCAGAGTTATCTAGCCCCCTGTATGTTGAATCTGTAGTATAAATATAATCTGGGATGGATTTAGAGAATCTCATCAGTGAAACCACGTACTTAATGGACAGGTATAAACTTTTATTAAACATATTGTATGATTTTATAACTATAAAATAAGAAAGCCCAGAAAAAATCTGGGCTTTCTTGTAGCCCGTAGGAGAATCGAACTCCTGTTACAGAGATGAAAACCCTGGGTCCTAACCACTAGACGAACGGGCCAATAGAACGCAAATTTATAAAAAAATATATCTTTAAAAAAACTTTTTCATATAAAAAAAAGGTCTAGATAATTATTTTCTAGAGAGTTTATTATATAGATTCTCTAATCTTTGTTGCCCAGATTCGCTGAACCATGAGTCTAGTATAAGCTGCGCATCCCTATCAAAGTTTTGCTGTACAATATTCAGCGTCTGCTCTCGAAGAATTTGTTTGGTCTTTGTTTGCTGAGGAGAGTATAAATCAGAGGCTACTGCAATTCGCTCTAGGGTAGTATCTAAAAGAGTCTCCGGTGGACACAGCTCATCAACAAGCCCCACGCGAAGCGCCTCATCTGGTGAGATAAGCTTAGCCTTAAGAAGTAGCTCCTCAGCATTCCTATTTCCCACCACATACTGGAAAACCATACCAATACCATAGGGAACCGTTAAGCCGACATCTACCTCATTGAGCCCAATCACATACTTTCCTTTGGACATAATTCGGTAGTCACTCATAATCACCATCACCGTTCCACCTGCAGGGCAGTGTCCACTAATTGAAGAATAAAGCGGCTTTGGGAATGAAAACATATTAAGAAGAAGAGTAGAAAAATCTTTCCAAAAGCTATCTATATACTCTCTGTCTTTTGGAAATAGGTGAGTGATATCAAGTCCAGCAGAGAAAATTCCATCCCTACCTTGAAGAATAACTCCATTGATTTTATCATTAGATTTAAAACTATCAAGAGCCTGTGATAAACTAGAAACAAGTTCAGGGTTAATAGCATTTACAGGCGGCCTATCAATTGAAATAATCCCGATGTCGCCATTGATATCGCTTTTAATCATTACTCAAAAGATGGAATACCTGTGATATCGTTCCCTAAAATAAGGGTGTGCATATCATGGGTTCCCTCATAGGTGAACACGCTTTCGATGTTCATCAGGTGCCTCATAATTGGATACTCCCCAGAGATTCC
>CAZHKH010000074.1:0-7955 GCA_964532515.1 uncultured bacterium | reverse complement strand
TAGCTTTCAAGTTATCTTCCCAAAAATTTTCCTCTAATGATTTTTTCTCATATCTTAATTTTTCTTTTCCCAATGAGTTTATATCAATATTCTCAATTAACTCTAGATATCTTATTTTAATTTTTTGATAAAATGATATATATTCTTCTCTTATCATCTAGACTATTAATTTGTTTATTGTTTTTAACATATCAATAGTTTCATTAACATCATGAACTCTCAATATGTCAACACCTTGAATTGCAGCATAAGCTGATACTCCAATAGATGCAGCTAGTCTATTTTCGGGTAAATTATTATCATGTTGCAAAAATGCCTTTCTACTATGGCCTAGTAAAACTTTAAAACCTAATTTTTTGAAAGTTTTTATATTTTTAATAATTTTTATATTATCATTAAAAGTTTTTCCAAAACCAATCCCTGGATCAATAAGAATTTGATTTTCTTTTACCCCTCGTTTTAGAGCTTCAGAAATTCTATCCTCAAAGAAACTAGTAATATCATCAATTAAATCTATATATGTAGGATTAGATTGCATGTTGCTTGGTTTCCCCTGCATATGCATTAAAATAATTTGCACATTATTATTTCTTACTAGATCAAACATTTTATTACTATGTCTACCTGCTGTTATATCATTTATAATAGTAAATCCATGCTTTATTCCATACTCAGCAACCTCGGTCTTATAAGTATCAATAGATAAAACTGTATCATTAAAATGTTTTATTAATGGAATAAATTTATCAAGTCTTTTAAGTTCTTCTTCTATTGTTATTGGCTTAGAGCCTGGTCTCGAAGATTCACACCCCACATCAACAATATCAGATTTTTTTAACTCTTGAATGTTAGATAGAATATCTTCACTGGAACTATATTTATTTCCATCATAAAAAGAATCTGGGGTAATATTTAAAATACCCATTATTTGAGGACTATGACTCATTTCATTCAGTCCTGAGGAGTATCTATGTGTTTTGTATTTTTATTTCCAGAGGAAGATTCTTGGTCTTCAATAGGATTATATCCATTTTCTAAAATATCATTAAATTCATTAGAGTCAATAGTATCATGATCAAGGAGAGCATTAGAAAGATCATGGAGTTTATTGATGTTTGTATTAATAATATCTGTTGCATTCTTTTCAGCATTTTTAATCAATAGTGAGATTTCACTATCTATCAATTCAGATACATGGTCACTAGTATTTCTATTTTCATTATAATCTTTACCTAGAAAAACTTCTTCGTTTTGACGACCAATTTTAAGCGGACCAATAGAATCACTCATCCCCCACTCACAAACCATTCTTTTTGCTATATCTGTAGCCACAGATATATCATTTCCTGCACCAGTAGTTGTATCTGAAAATATAATTTTTTCAGCACATCTTCCCCCCATTAAAATATCAAGCCTTCCAAGGAGATAGTTTTTAGAATAATTATATTTATCTTCAACAGGTAATTGAGCAGTCACTCCTAGTGCTTGTCCTCTTGGGACTATTGTAACTTTATGAACAGGATCAGCATTTTTTGTATAGTATGCTACTAAAGCATGTCCAGATTCATGATATGCTGTAATTTTTCTGTCTCTATCTGTAATAACCATGCTCTTTCTTTCTACGCCTAACATCACTTTATCTTTTGCCTCTTCAAAGTGGATCATTTTAACTGTTCCAGATTCTTCTCGTGCCGCTAATAGAGCAGCATCAATTACTAAATTTTCCAAATCTGCTCCAACTAGGCCTACTGCAGACTTAGCAATTATTTTCAAATCAACTTTTTTATCAATCTTAATTTTTTTTGTATGGATTTTTAATATTTGCTCTCTTCCTATCATTGATGGAGAGTCTACAACTATCTGCCTATCAAAACGACCAGGTCTCAATAGAGCTTTATCAAGCACATCAGGACGATTTGTTGCAGCTATAAGAATAACATTGTCATTAGTGTTAAAACCATCCATTTCAACTAATATTTGGTTAAGAGTTTGTTCTCTTTCATCATGCCCGCCCCCTAAGCCTGCGCCTCTTTGTCTTCCAACCGCATCAATTTCATCAATAAATATAATACTTGGTGAATTTTTCTTAGCTTGATCAAATAAATCTCTAACCCTACTTGCTCCAATGCCTACAAACATCTCAACAAACTCTGCTCCACTAATACTAAAATATGGAACTTTGGCTTCACCAGAGACGGCCTTTGCTAGTAAAGTTTTTCCTGTTCCTGGAGGGCCTAACAGGAGAGCTCCTTTTGGTATTTTTGCCCCTACTTTTTTATATTTAGATGAGTTTTTTAAAAAATCTACAATCTCTTTTAATTCAACTTTTGCTTCATCACAACCAGCGACATCCTTAAATGTGATTTTAGGATTATCCGATGATATTAAAGTTGCCTTACTTTTTGCAAAACTAAATATTCCACCTTGACCACCTGCGCCGTTCATTCTTCTCATTATAAAAAACCAAAATAAAATAATTATAAGCCAAGGAGAGAACTGGATCAGATAATCAAACGCTCCCATCGTCTCTTTTACTATCTTTACTTCAATACCATTTTCCACCCAAGTTTCAGTTTGATCAATGGTTGATTCTGGGAGTTCTATTGATATAAAATTGTAATCTTTAAGATTCCCATTTTCATCCTCTAGAGCTATTTTTTCTCTTAATTCTCCCTTAAAATGATTGCCAGTAAGTGTTCCAATTTTAATTTCTTTATTATCGACAAGCTCTTTGTATTCATTATATGTTACATTTTTTATTGTTTCATGAGATGAAAAATTACTTGCAACTGTAAATGCAACAATCACTATTATAATCCAAATAAAGATATTACTCATTATTGTATTTAGTACTTTATTGTTTGGTTTTTTCTTATTTTTCTTATTCTTCATTTAATTTATATATAGATTTTTTATTTCTATATAGTTCGTTATAATCAAGTCCATATCCAACTACAAAATTATTCTTAATATTAAAACCTATCCAATCAATTTTCATATCAAAATTATATACATCTGGCTTAAAAAGTAATGTCGCGACTTTAATACTCTTTGGATTGTTTTTTTTTAATTGTTTAACTATATAATTTATAGTGTTTCCAGAGTCGACAATATCCTCAATGATTAGAAGATCTTTCCCTTTTACCGTAAAGTTAATACAACTCTTCATTTGGATATCACCTCTTTCCTTTCCTTTGTAGGAACTAATATCTAAAAATTCAAGATTTGTATTAAGGGTAATTTCTCTAACTAAATCTGATGTAAAGAGCAAGGAACCTTTTAATACGCAGAGCACAATAAGAGTGGTATCTTTATTGTAATAGTTAGATATTGAAGACCCCATTTCTCTTATGGCTTCATTAAGCTCTTTTTTATCTATTAATTTTTCAAATTGCATCTATTTTTCCATTGTGATTGATAATAAATTATCTGATTTTAAATAATTATTAGCAGAATGCGCTAAGCCAGGCACCCATTCAATCCTATCATTACAGACAACAATAGGGTAATTAGATCGCAAGATAGTTTTGATTTTTTTTTCATTAAATAAGTCTGATATACTTTTACTTCTACCTTTGGAAATAAGATACCTGTCTCCATGAATCCATTTTCTTATGTACAAGCCATCATTATACATGCTTTCTGGAAATATAAATGTATGCTCGTTTTTCTTATTCTTATTTTTTTGATAGGAAGAAATATTAAATCTATAATTCATCCATGTCGTATTGTCATTGATTTTCTTGCAAACCTCTGACTTCTTTGCAAAAGATAGTAAAAGTTTATCATTTTGAATTAAAATTTTTATATCATCTGAAATATTTTGATAGATGTTTTTTTTATCTGATTTTATCAGTCTATAAAATTCATTCCAATATTTGTTTGTCTTTTTTATCAACTGATCTAATTTATTTTTTATAACTCCTTGTAGAATTAATTTAAATGCATATATATCTATAGATTTTAAATAATTTCTATTTATCTCAATAAAATTAGTTCCCTCAAAGATTATAGCATTTTTTTCTTCTTTATATGTATTTAAAAAAATATTATACATCTTTCTTTTATCATGGTATGTTTTTAATAATTCTTCAATTTTCAAATCTTTTTTTTCGAGATAAGGGATCACCTTATGTCTAATAAAATTTCTTTTGTATTTTAAATCTTTATTTGTGGAGTCTTCATAAAATTTATAATTATATTTTTTTACTTCCTTATCTATTTCTAATCTATTTAGATCAATTAAAGGTCTTATTATAAAATGATTTTCTTGATTAAATGGTATGGATGAATAATCTTCACTATCCGTGTTTTGCATATACAATGTTTCAATTAAATCATCTTTATTGTGTGCTGTTAAAATATAATCATAATTTTCATTCTTCATTATTGAATTGAAAAAATTATATCTAATAATTCGAGCATTATTTTCAAAATTTGATTTAGTGTTTAAATTTACTTCTTTAATATAAAAAGAGTGATTATTCTCAATAGATAACTTTTTACAAAGTTCCATTGATTTATTTGAAGTAGATGATGTATTGTAATTAACATGAGCTAAGCCAATCTGGAATAAATTTTTCCTGGAATTCTCAAGAAATAAGTGATACATATATATACTATCTATCCCACCAGAAACAGCTAAAAGTAACTTCTTATTTTTAAAATTACTATACTTCGTCAAAGAAATAGGGTTTTAGACACTGAATTTTCTCTTCATATGAATTTGGATACATGAACCATTCAGATATTGATATCGAACTTAACAGCGAATTTCCATCTTGAGGGGTAAAGCAGAATCCAGTAATCTCATTTCCATTTCTCACATTCAATGAAGGTAATGATATAACAGTTTGATTTAAAATTCGTCCAAAATGACCGTGATCTCTACCAAATGAAAAAACTTCACATGAATTAATTTTATCTGTTACAGAAATTCTATCATTCGCTTCAAGCTTAGATAGAATTTTTTGAAGAGTAGTTTCTCTTTTTAACTTTAATGAAAAATGTAGTATATGCATATACTGAGAGTTTACTTTCATAGCTGAAGAGAATAAAGGTAAATCTAATTTTTTTGATTTAAAAAGTAATGCAGCATCTCTTGCATGATGAGTTCCATAAACAGGATCCTTATGGCTTCCAACTTCAGGGGCTGGTATAAATTTACCTGACTGACTAACATCATTAGCTCTTCTTATTAGAAGAAATTTCCCATCTAAAAGATTATCATCACCATCTGATAATGCGATTGTATCAACAATTGTAGATAAATTATGCGTATTGCATGAAACGACTTGTATAAATTGATCTTCATCTCTAACTAAAGAATTATCATTTATTCCTCTTGCATAAGGCTTACCAAATCCAAATTCACTTCCTTGAGCAATAAAGCCAAGCGTATTTTGAGAAAATTTTGTGTAATATTTTGCTTTATTCTCATGTCCAAATCCAGATGGGGTGCAATCAATAACTACCGATGATCTTTCTATCGCCTCTTCAGTGGAAAATTCTGGCTTTAATCCAATATTGATAAATCCATCAAATTTATCTTCATGTGTAGATAATCTGGCGCCTCTACCTGTTAAACTAATAACTTTTGATCTATCTGTAGTAAGAGGAGTATTTTTATGAAAAGTAACCTCATCGATACCAAGCTGATCTCTAAAATCGCAGAGCAAACCAATTAAAGGTTCTCCTATTGTTCCAGTGCCAATAACATGAACAATCTTTCTAGACATTATTTTCTCCTTAGATTAAACATTGTATTCTACATCATTCATTAGATATAAAAGAAGCTTATTTTTTCCATATTTACTTTCATAGCTAATTTGATCATCAGCCTCTGTTCCATTTTTTATAATATCATCAAGCGTATTTAAAATATCATCATTTCCAAATTCAGATAAAGATAAATGTATGGTATCTATCATTTTATAAATATAGTCCTTTAATTTTAACCTTGTTCCATCAAAACAATCTGTTATTATTGAATCAAAATCAAAACGCATAGCCTTCCAAAATGCATCATTCAATATTTCATAATTCATTTCTTCGAGATTATTATTATAAATAACCATCGTATCATATGAATGAACCAGAGCTTGTACTATAGCAACCAACATCTTTGTTTTTTTCAATGATCGTTGGACATCACAGATTCTATACTCTAAAGTTCCATAATCTAAGTGCGGTCTGATTTTCCACCAAATTTGTCTTGGTTTTTGTATGGAATCAGTTTCCATTAGATTGTTGACTAAATTATAATATGAATCAAAAGATTCAATTTTTACAGGGATATTTGTTCTTGGAAATGCTCCAAACTGCATACTTCTTGAAGACTTAAACCCTGTCCTCTCTCCTTCAAAAAAAGGTGAATTTGAACTAATAGCAAGCAATGCAGGATTCCACCTTCTTGTAGCATTTGTAATTTTAATAGCACGATCGGGGTCATCAACAGATATATGAATATGAGTAGAAAAAGTAATATTTCTTTTAGCATAATATTGTAGCTGATCAGCGACCCAATTATAAGATGAATTATCTACAAAATTCTGATTTACAGCCATTGCTGTTGGATGAGTGCCACTAATTCCAATCTTATAACCTAAATCTTTTCCAATTTTCTTTAATTCTATTCTCTGATTAGAAAGATGCTCTATAGAAGAATCTACAGTATCACATATAGGTGTATTAGTTTCAATCTCAGATAATAAAAGTTCGTAGGAATATCTATCTTTCTCTTTTACAGCACTCATTATTTCATCAGCTTTATCAATCAATAATCCAGAATCTGGATCACAAATCATAAATTCCTCTTCAACGCCAATGCTATAATTGCGCTTTTGTTTAAAAATTTCCTTATATTTTTCAACACTCATAAATACTTATATACTTATATTTTCAGTCCACTCTCCATATACTGTCTTCATAGCATCTACTATTTCTCCTAAGGTTGCATATTCTAATGATGCATCTATAATAGGTTGCATTACATTCTCACCTTTCTTTGCTGCCGTGGTAATATTTTTTAACATTAATTCAACTTTTTTATTATCTCTATTTTTTTTCACTTTATTCAATCTATCTATCTGCTCTTTTTGCACTTCTTCTCTTATTTCTAGTATTGGAATTTCAATTTTCTCATCATCTTTTATAAATGAATTAACCCCAATAATATATCTATTTTTATTATCAACCTTAGATTGGTAATCAGATGAGGCTTGCGAAATTTCTCTTTGAAAATAGGAGTTCTCAATAGCTTCCACTACTCCACCTTGATCCTCAATTTTTTCAAAATAAGAATAAACGTCTTTCTCTATTTGATTTGTCAACTCTTCTATATACCATGAACCTCCCAAAGGATCTATTGTATTTGTAACTCCTGATTCATAGGCTATAATTTGTTGACTTCTTAATGCAATTTCTGCAGCTTTTTCTGATGGTAGTGCTAAAGTTTCATCCATAGAGTTAGTATGTAAAGACTGAGTGCCCCCTAAAACTGCAGCTAAAGCTTGAAGAGAGGTCCTAGTAATATTATTTTCAGGCTGCTGTGCAGTAAGTGAAAAACCAGCTGTTTGAGTGTGAAAACGAAGCATTAAAGATTTTGAATTTTTAGGTGAATATCTTCTATCCATTTCTTTTGCCCAAATTCTTCTAGCTGCTCTAAATTTTGCTATTTCTTCAAAAAAATCTAGGTGAGATTTAAAGAAAAATGATAATCTAGGTGCAAAATCATCGACTTTCATCCCAGCATCAATACAGCTGTCAATATAGCAAAACCCATTTGCTAAAGTAAATGCTAATTCTTGAGTAGCTGTTGAACCGGCTTCTCTAATATGATATCCACTAACAGATATAGTGTTATATTTAGGAACATTTTCAGTACAATACTTAATCATATCTGTTATAATCTTTATTGATTCCCTAGGTGGATAAATCCACTCTTTTTGCGCTAT
>CAZHKH010000073.1:0-7994 GCA_964532515.1 uncultured bacterium | reverse complement strand
AAGAAAATGGATAAACAAGAATTAAGACAAGACCCGATCAGAGAGAGGCTCATAGGAGCTCTGACATACTTAGAGAATAATAAGAATGCACTTTTTGGCGTGCTGGCGGTGATTGTGATTGTGATTGCCTACGGTGGATACTACTCATCATCAACAAAGTCTCTGAACGTTGAATCATCGCAGAATCTAGGAAAAGCGCTAATAACATTCTCGACGGACAAGGATAGCGGAATACTATTACTATCAAAGGTTCTAGAAGAGGGAAATGACGCATCAAAGCAGGTGGCGATAGCCACGCTGGTGAATCATTATTTTTTAAACGACCAGTCTTTTGAGGTTGACTCTCTTTTGAATATGGATATTAAAATTACAGATGACGTACTCTCATCAAAGCTGTTGACACTCAAGGGTGACATTAGGTCCAATAACGAGGACTACGAAGCGGCGATCGAGGCCTATGAAGAGTCTGCAGACGCCCATCCATCGCTGGATGTAGATCTTAAGATTGCAGAGGCCCACTACAAACTGGGAGATAATGATAGGGCGAAAGAAATAGTTGAAAGTATACTTGAAAATGAAGACGCAAGCGCAGCGGTAAAAAGTAAGTCAAGCGCCCTCAAATCAAGGCTATAAAATTAGATGTAATTATTATTTTGATATAAATAATTTTAATAGTTAATTTATCGTGATTAAAGTGGGAAGGGATTCCCACTTTCTTTTTATAAGGAATTTTGAAAGGAGTAAACAGTTGATAAGTAAAGACATAATTGATGCATTTTCTGATTTAGCCAAAGATCGTGGTATCGATAGAACTAATCTTGGCACAATCATAGAAGACTTATTTTATAACCTTATCCATAAAAAATATGGAGAAGAAAGAGATAATTTTAGTGTAATCGTGAACATGGAAAAGGGTGAGATTGAGATATACCAAGAGAAAGAGGTGGTTGATGAGGTGATCGATGATGTCTCTGAGATTGATATTAAAAAAGCCAAAAAAGTTGAGCCAGATTTAGAGTTGGGCGACCCTTATATTGAAATTATAAACCCAGAGGATTTTGGACGAAGACTTATCAATACAGGAAAGCAGTTTCTAGCTCAAAGCATCAGGAATATTGAAAAACAGGCAATTTTTGAAGAATTTAATGAGAAGCTGGGAACCATTGTCAGTGGATACGTAAATCAAATACAGCGTGATAATGTGTTTATTACCTGCGAGACTGCGGAGCTAGCGCTTCCAAAAATGGAACAAATTCAGAATGACAGGTACAGAAGAGGTGAGTCTGTAAGAGGAGTCGTGAAAAGCGTGGAAATTACATCAAAAGGTCCAGAGATTATTATTTCCAGATCCAGTAACGATTTTCTTATAAAGCTTTTTGAAATGGAGGTTCCTGAGATTGAAGATGAAATTATAGAGATTAAATCTGTATCAAGAGCACCCGGAGAGAGAAGTAAGGTGGTGGTCTACTCATCAGATATCAGAATTGATGCGGTTGGAGCATGCGTAGGAATGAGAGGAAGTCGAATTCAGTCAATCGTAAGAGAGCTTAATGGTGAAAAGATTGATATTATAAACTTCAGCGATCAACCAGAAATCTTATTAACAAGGGCGATTGCACCTGCCAAGCCACTAAATCTTTTGCTTGATGAGGAAAAACCTTACGCGGTTATTGTATTTGACGATGAAGAGCTTGCGGTTGCGATTGGACGAAATGGGCAGAACATTTCACTCGCTAGTGATGTTACGGGCTATACGATTGATGCAATATCCAAAAGTGACTACAATAAGCAGCATGGCATTGTAGATGAAGATAATCTCTCAAATGTTAAGGGATTTTCAGAAAAACAGCTTGAAGTGTTAAATGAGAATGAAATTTCAACGTTTAGTGATTTTTTAGATAAAAAAGATGAGATACTGGCACTGAAAGGCTTTGGTGAAAAGACATACGAGAAATTAGCAGCTAAAATAAAGGAAGAGCAGGTAGATGCCTAAAAAAAGAATATTTCAAGTTGCAAAAGATTTAAATATATCTCACTTGGATATTATAAAATTCCTTAAAGGTAAAGATATTGAGGTTGCAAGCGTCAATTCTCCTCTTGAGGATGATGTCTATGAAACGATTCTTGCAGAGTTTAATAAAGAAAGGCTCGAAATAGAGAGACTAAGAAAAGAGAGAGCCCGACAGGCGATTATTAATGAAAAAGAAATGCAAGATATCGAGAAGGAAGAGAAGAAAGAAGTAAAAGCAGAGCCAGAGAGAGTTGGGCTTAAAATTTTAAAGAGACCAGAAAAAGAAGAAACTCCAGTAGCCCCAAAAGAACAGAAAACTACTAAAAAAATATCTTCATCAAAAGACGCTAGCCAGCCTCTTGAAATTGATTTAGATATAAAATCATCAGATGACAAGCCCGTTAAAAGAAAGCTTAAGCAGATTGATATCTCTGCTATTGCTGAAAAAATTAATAAAGGAAAGAAAGATCCTAAAAAGAATACCGTAGATAAATCTGTTTTAAATAAAACAATATCAAGTCAGGCTAAAAAGAAAAAGAAAAGAAAGAAAGCAGTTGAGGTGGAGGTAGATGATACAGCCGAATCAAAAATAATTAAAATTCCAGAGTTTAGCTCGGTTGATGAGCTAGCTCAATCAATGAACGTAAAATCACAAGACATTATTATGTCCTGCATGGGGCTAGGCCTAATGGTTACGATTAATCAGCGCCTTGATATGGATACCATTACCATGGTTGCAGATGAATATGGATTTGAGGTTGAAACACTCGAAGAATTTGCCCAGGAAGAGTCTGATTTAGTAGATACTGAGGAAGATATTAAAAATGCAACAGAGAGAGCACCGGTTGTTACTATTATGGGCCACGTTGATCACGGAAAGACATCCTTACTTGATTACCTTAGAGAAGAGAATGTAGTTGCTGGAGAGTCTGGGGGAATCACTCAGCACGTTGGTGCGTACGAGGTAACCTTGGAGAGTGGAAAGAAAATTACTTTTTTAGATACACCCGGACACCAGGCATTTACAGCAATGAGAGCAAGGGGCGCAAATATAACTGATATTGTTATTATTGTGGTTGCAGCTGATGATGATGTGAAACCTCAGACGATTGAAGCAATCGACCATGCAAAAGCCGCCGCGGCTCCCATTATTATTGCAATCAATAAAATTGACAGGCCTGAGGCAAATCCAGACAAAATCAAAAAGTCTCTTTCTGAAAAAGGAGTTCTTGTTGAAGATTGGGGCGGAAAGGTTCAATGCTCTCTTATATCTGCAAAAACAGGCGAGGGTATGGATGACCTTCTCGATAGAATCTTACTTGAATCTGAGATACTAAATTTAAAGGCAAACAAAGAAACCACAGCCTTTGGAACTATCATAGAATCTAAACTGGATAAAGGGCTTGGCTCTATAGCCACAGTCTTAATTCAGAAAGGCACGCTCAATGTTGGGGATATATTCCTCTGCGGCTCTCAAAGCGGAAGGGTTAGAGCGATGCTTGATGAGAGAGGGCATAATCTTAAGGATGCATTTCCATCGGACCCCGTACAGATACTTGGATTTGATAGTGTCCCAAAAGCAGGTGAAACATTTAAAGTTTTCTTAGAAGAAAGAGATGCGAAAAAAATTGCCACGGAGCGATCTATTCTAGAGCGAGAAGCATCACAGAGAAGACATAGAAAACTAACCTTAGATCAGATTGGTCAGCAGATTGTTGAAGGAAAAGTAAAAGAATTAGATATTATTATTAAAGGTGATGTAGATGGCTCTATTGAGGCACTTAGTGACTCTCTTATGAACCTATCTACAAAAGAGGTAACCGTTAAAATTATTCACCGATCAGTTGGTATGATTACTGAAAATGACGTATCGCTGGCATCTGCATCAAATGCAATTATCATTGCATTTAATGTGCAGGCATCAAATGAAGCTAAAATGCAGGCAAGGAACGATGGTATTGATATCCGTCACTACTCAATCATATACAAAGCAATTGAAGAGGTCAAGCTTGCACTAGAAGGGCTCCTTGAACCAGAGAAAGTTGAAGAGGTTATTGGTCTTGCGGAGGTGAGAGATCAATTTAAAATACCAAAACTGGGTGTCATCGCGGGCTGCATGGTAACAAGTGGAAAGGTTGTTAGAAATGCATTCCTGAGAGTAAAAAGAGATGGTGAAATTGTCCATGAAGGAAAACTTACATCTCTTAAAAGATTTAAAGATGATGTGGGTGAGGTCCTTGAAAGTTTTGAATGTGGAATAGGAATTGAGAATATGCATGATTTTAATGAAAATGACATTATTGAAGTTTTTGAAATTAAAGAAATAAAAAGAACACTTAAGTAAATAGTATTGGAAAATTTTCAATTTAAGAGATCAGATCGGGTCGCCCAGCAGATTCAAGACATTATCAGTGAAATAATCACGACAAAGGTTATTGTTCAAGGTTTGGGTCTAGCTACGGTTACAAAGGTAAAAACATCACAAAATTTAAGATTCTCAAGAATATATTTAAGTTTTATGGGTAACGCCGTTGAACCTGATGAGCTGATTAAGTTAATGAATTACAATATTAAAGAGTATCGCTATCATTTAGGGAAAGAACTTCAGATCAAGTATGTTCCTCAAATCAAATTTTATCATGACAATACCTATGAAGAGATGGAAAAAATTAGCAGATTGATAAATGAAACAAAATCAGAGAATGGAAGCCAATCAAAATAATATTTTTCCAGTCTGGAAGCCTCAGATGATTTCATCTGGTGATGTTGTTAAAACTATAAAATCAAAACTTAATTTAAAAAAAGTAGGACACTGCGGAACCCTAGATCCATTTGCGGAGGGGCTGCTGATCGTAGTATCAGGCTCTGAGACTGAAAGTAGCGACAAATACATGTCTTACGTTAAAACCTATAAAACAGTTATTACCTTAGGTGAGCAGACCGATACACTTGATAACACCGGCGAAATAATTAGAAAGAAAGATGTCTTAAATGAAAAGTATGACAGGCAATTTATTGAGAACATTTTATCATCTTTTACCGGGAAGATAAAACAGCGTCCTCCTTCATTCTCAGCAAAAAAAATAAATGGAATACGTCTCTATAAACTGGCAAGAAAAGATGTCTTTATTCATCTTAAACCAGTCGAAGTGTTGATTGAGGATATTAAATTTATTTCATTTGAAAACAATGAGCTCTCAATAGAGGTCAGATGCCAGAAGGGAACATATATAAGGCAGCTTGGATATGACATTGCAAGAGCTATGGGCACCACGGGACACCTTAAATCTCTAATCAGGACTAAAATTGGATCATTTAATTATGAGAATTCGATAAACTTAAAGGATATTGATAGTTGGAGTTATTGAAATCAATAAATGAACTACAAGAAACCTTAGAATCTTCTTCTCTAACGATTGGAACCTTTGATGGAATGCACAGGGGGCACCTTCATTTAATCAGTGAACTGAAAAACACTTCAAATAGTTGTGGCGCGCCATCTGTAGTTGTAACATTTAATCCAAATCCCTTTACAGTACTAAATAATATGGATAAGCAAGAGTATCATCTGATTGAAGCTGCCAATAAATATGAAATTTTAGATTCTATGGGAGTTGATTTTTTATTAGAGGTAAATTTTGATAGAAAAATGGCCGACATTAGTGCAAAAGATTTTTTAAAAGACTTTATTGTTGCTCCATTTAATCCTCGAAGTATTATTATTGGATATGATCATCACTTTGGAAAGGACAGAGTAGGGAATAAAGAGTTTTTAACAAAAAATCAAAGTAGCTATGGATATGACCTTAAGGTGGTGGGACCATTTAAAATCGAAGATGAGGTAGTCAGTTCATCATTAATTAGAAAATTAATCAAAGAAGGTAATGTGGTCACCGCCAATAGATATCTTGGACGAAATTATAAAGTTGGTGGAAAAATCATAGAGGGGGACTCAATAGGAAGGGAACTTGATTTTCCCACTGCAAATATTGATATTTCTGCAATAAATCAAATAATTCCCAAGAATGGTGTCTATTTTATTAAAACAAAAATTAATGAGGATAACTATTACGGGATGTGTAATATAGGGCGCAGACCAACGGTCTCAAGTGAAAATAAGGTTTCCATGGAGGTGCATATTTTCAATTATAGTGAATTTGATTTATATGCTCAATTTATTGAAATAGAGTTCGTAGATTATGTGCGAAATGAAAAGAAGTTTAAAAATATAGAAGAATTAAAGTCGCAATTAATAAAAGATAAAGGATATTGCGAACGCTTACAGTTTTAAAAAGGAGAAGTAAATGACGATAAGCAAAAACAAGACAAAAGAGCTAATAAGCGAATATGGAAAATCAGCTGATGATTCTGGAAGCACTGAATCTCAGATTTCAATATTCTCTGAGAGAATTAGCAATTTAACAGGACACTTAAAAGTTAATAAGAAAGATAAGAGTGCGCAGAGAGGACTGATGCTTTTAGTATCAAAAAGATCTCGTCTGCTTAAATATCTTAAAAAGACACGATTAGATGATTATAAACAATTAGTTGACAAAATAGGAATAAGAAAATAGATGAATACTAAAGAAATAAAGATACAAGATAAGACGATAAAATTAGAAACAGGTAAAATTGCAAAGCAGACATCCGGGTCAGTTATGGTGACCTCTGGAGAAACTGTTTTACTAGCTACAGTATGCGCGAGCAAAGGAGACGCAGAGGATAGAGGCTTTTTCCCTCTATCTGTAGACTATAGAGAGAAATTTTATGCTGCAGGTAGAATCCCAGGTGGTTTCTTTAAAAGAGAAGCAAGGCCAAGTGAAAAAGAGATTCTAGCAGCAAGATTAACAGACAGACCGTTAAGACCGCTATTTCCAAAGGGCTTTATAAATGAGACAATAGTATCGATTAACGTTCTTTCTTATGATGGTGAAAATGAGCCAGAAGTTTTAGGAACAATCGGCGCATCTGCCGCACTAGCTATATCTGATATCCCATGGGATGGCCCTGTGGCATCAATTTCCATTGGAAGAATAGAAGGTAAATTTATAGTAAATCCATCGCCAGAACAGCTGGAAACAAGTGATATGAGCATGGTTGTCTCAGGGACCGCTGATTCTATTGTAATGGTTGAGGGAGTTTCAAATTTCATTTCTGAAGATGATGTTCTATCAGCAATCGAGTATGCTCATGGCGTAATTAAGGATATCGTTTCAGCACAAGTTGAGCTCGCCAAAGAGTGTGGACAGCCCAAGAGAGAGGTTAAAGTTGCTGAAGAGAATGTAGAGCTTCATAAGAAAATTGATGAAGTGATAAAGGATGACTACAAATCTTTAAATGAACCAAAAAATAAAGCAGAAAGATATGGTCAAATAGATGAATATGTTGATGGAATTATCTCTCAGTTTGAAGAAGAATATCCAGATGATCTTGGAGATGTAAAATCATACGTAAATGATAAAATCTCAGATAATCTTAGGGAAAGAACGTTAGATGGAAGCAGAGCAGATGGAAGATCTCATGGAGATGTTAGAAATATTGATATTGAAACTGCTGTACTTCCCAGGACCCATGGTTCAGCCCTTTTTACAAGAGGAGAGACTCAGTCGCTATCCGTTACAACTCTTGTTGGAAAGCGTTAAGAGCAGATGCTGGATAATATCAGTGGATTAACCTACAAGGCTCATATGCTTCACTATAATTTTCCGCCGTTTTGTGTTGGAGAGGCTAGGCCGAAATTCAGTCTATCTAGAAGAGAGGTTGGTCACGGTAATTTAGCAGAAAGAGCAATTGTTAACGTGCTTCCAGATTTTGAAGATTTCCCATATACAATTAGAATTGTATCAGAAATCATGGAGTCGAATGGTTCTTCTTCTATGGCAACAGTTTGTGGTTCATCGTTAGCTTTAATGGACGCAGGTGTTCCAGTTAAAACTCCAATTGCTGGAATTGCTATGGGTCTTATTATGGAAGATGAAAATAA
>CAZHKH010000072.1:0-8120 GCA_964532515.1 uncultured bacterium | reverse complement strand
TCTGTTAATTCGGATTCTGAAAATCCAATAGAGCAAAAAATAAAAGATGATATTAGAATTATTTTCATTGTACACCTTCATTAAATTGATTTAGAGCTTCTTCTAGAAAATTAATGAATTTATTTACATTAGGATCCATTCCATGGAATGTATTAATTGTATTTTCATTTTTATCCATTACAACATAAAAAGGCAGTGCAGCTGTTCCATATCTATCAATTTCCATTTGTTGATACTTCCGAGCATTCTTTCCTCCATCTGTATACAATCTTACTAAAATAAAATCTTCAAATAATTTTTCTACTTCATGTTGTGTGAAAATATTTTTTTCCATCCATCTGCAATTAGTACAAGTATATCCTGTGAAATCAAGAAATATCGGCTTAGAAATTTCATTACCAACTAATAAAGCTTCCTCATAATCTTCAATCCATCCTTTTTCTATCTTAGGGGGCAAATAAGATTCAATTAAACCATGAACTTGTCCTGCATATAGTCCATTAGACAAATATAATCCAAATGAAATAAATATAATGCTAAGTAAGATTCTTGGAGTTCCTATTTTCATTAATTTCATATCGTGTGGGAATTTTATTAGTCCTACTAAATATATACCTGTTAATATTGATAATATTATCCAGCTAATTAATACTACATTATATGTAAAAAAACCAATTTCCCAAACAAGGTCTACATTGCTGAAAAATTTCATAGCAGCTCCTAATTCAAGAAATCCCATTGTAACTTTAATTGAATTCATCCACTGTCCACTTTTTGGTAACCTTGATAGATATTGTGGGAATAATGCAAGAAAGAAAAAGGGCAATGAGAATGCAAATGAAAATATTAGCATGCCTATAATTGGCCATAAATAACTACCTTGACTGGCTGCAACTAATAATAACCCAACAAATTGTACTGTACATGTAAATGAAGTCAATGTGAAGGTCAATGCCATAAATAATATGCCTGCTATTCCTGTTTTATTTTCATTTTGCAAACTAAATTGTCTAAGTGAAGATGGTGCTTGAATTTCATACATTCCAAAAAGACTTAATGCGAAGAAAACAAACAACAATGCTATAAAAAGATTTATATATGGGTTAGATGCTATTTGATTTGCTCCAGAGGCTCCTAACGTCACTGCTAAGATTAATCCTAAAGAAGTAAAAATAAATATTATTCCAAGTGCATAAATTACAGCAGACTTAAGTGGGTTATTATTCTCTTTTTCACCTTGTTTTGTAAAAAAAGAAACTGTGATAGGAATCATTGGAAAAACACATGGAGTAAGCAAGGCTAACAAACCCATTCCAAAAGATAGAAAAATAAATGATATAAGCCCAGAGTCAATTGCATCTTGGAGCATATTCCCTGAGCTAAAACTTCCATCATTAGGTATAACAGAATATTCTCGTCTTACCTCTCCATCAGTAATATTAACATCAATAGTAAAATCATCAAAATGTCTTATGCATAGGCTTGAATCACATACTTGATAAAACAATTGGCCATCTATTTTATCAATATTTTTACTAATTGTATCAGATGTGAGAAAGTATTGATGTAACTGAATAGAGTTAGTATGGTATGAAACCTCCATGTCAAAGTTAGGATCAAATTTTATTTTAGGTTCAGGCTCAAAAAATATGCTGGAGTTAGAAAAAATAGTTGAGTCAGACCATATAATATTAGTAGGACTAAGTGAAAGATCTGGATTCGTAGAATATATAAAATATCCCTTAGGAATCTGCACATCAAAACTTAATTTTAAATATTCACCTTTAGTTATATCCGTACGATCCGGCGATACTATAAAATTCACATTTGAAGAAAATAAAAATGAAACAATTGATATAAAAATATATTTTTTCATCATTCTATCAAATAAACCTAATCTTTAACTCTTATTTTTTTTATTAAAACAGGTGCTGAGGGATTATCGCTTCTTAATTTTTTCATCATTTTTCTATAGTAGTCAGTTTTATTTTTCCCATCTGGAATTTTTGAGAATAAATACTCATTTGTTTTAGGATCAATTAATTTAATCCAATTATTTTCATCTACATTTGATGGTATTTGATTCATACACTGAGTCTTTGCGACGATGTAATCTGTTGGAGTATCAACTATAAAATCTATAATGTGGATATTCTCAACAACCTCTCCAAAAACTGTGTATTTTTGATTTAACCAAGGAGCATCCTTTACGCAAATAAAAAATTGGCTCCCCGCTGAATTTGGAGATGGGCCCCTCGCCATTGATAGAATTCCTCGTTTGTGTGAAATACTATTAAACTCTTCATTAATTTTCCACCCTGGTCCACCTAATCCATCATTATCTCTATCTGAATCTCTAGATAAGATATCTCCACCTTGAATCATAAAATCTTTTATTACCCTATGAAAGGTTGTATTGTCATAATAGCCGCTATTTGCTAATTTTTTAAAATTCAAGCAATGTGCGGGAGCTGCATCTGAAAAAAATTTTAATTTTATTATTCCTTTTGTTGTTTCTATGATAATAGTATCGAGCACTGATACTTCAGATGGGATATAATTCTTTGCAACTAACTTTATTGAATCGATTTGATTTTTAGTAATATAAGTATTTTCACCAGCATATTCTTTTAGTGGTTGCGTCGTCAGTATATCTTCTAGTTCAATATCAACAGGATTTAATTTTAAATCCTTAAAAAAATCAGTCTTAAGCTTTAGGCTGTCTTTGCTAATACCAGCTTGAAAAAAAAGGAAGAAACAAATAAAAAGAGATATTAAACGCATACTATTTTCCTGTACTCCCAGGTTTTGTTATAGGTATATCTGATAGCCAATCTGGAAGCATGTCCTCTTTCCAAGTATCAATATCTATTTTAACTAGTGGCTTATAGATATAACCAAAATCTATATCATTTCCTCTATGAGCTAAACTGCAAATACCAGTAATATTAATTTTTTGATTTTTTAATAATGTAATTATTTCTTTTATAGAGCCACCCGTTGTAACTATATCTTCTACAATTAATACATTAGAAGCTTCTGGAATTGTAAAGCCTCTTTTAAAAGTTAATTGCCCATCTACTCTCTCACAAAAAATACCTTTCACTCCTAGCTCTTTGGCTACTCCAGAGCTTAATAAAATTCCACCTATGGCAGCACTTACAACAATATCTATATCATTAAATTTTATTGACATCTCTTTGCAGATTATCTCAAGCGATACTGGATCCTCCAGAACTCTGAATTTTTCTATATACTTATTACTATGCAGGCCAGATGTTAATACAAAATGTCCTGTCATAACGGCACCTTTTTCAACTAATAAATTATAAATTTTATTTTTCATTTAACTATATTGTTAATTTTATCATTATATAATTTAGCTGCATTATTTATATCATTTATACTACAATCCCCTGCAAATATTATCCCTCTTGATACATTAATAATTCCTAGTGAATTATTATTATTAGAAATTGTAACAGATTGTTCTAGATCTCCTCCCTGAGCTCCAATTCCAGGGATTAACCATGGTAAAGAATTTAAATTTCTAATTTCATTCATAAAGTCAGGTTTTGTAGCACCTACAACTAGTCCAATATTATTATTCTTATTTAAATCATTTGCTAGCATCGAGATATATTGATATACTGATTTTCCATTCTTCTTAAACAATTGAATTTCTTTCCCGCTATCATTTGATGTTAAACATAATACAAATGTACCCTTTTTTTTATTTTGAATGAATGGTAAGATTGAATCTGACCCCATATAGGGAGAAACTGTAATTGAATCAAAGCCCATAGTATCAAAAATAGAGATGGCATATTTTTTTGTTGTGTTTCCTATATCGCCCCTTTTTCCATCTGCAATTGTTATATTTCTTTTATCAATATATGAAACAATCTTTTCCATTAGCTCATAACCTTTATAACCAAACTGTTCATAGAATGCCATATTTAATTTATAAGCTAAACAGAAATCAGTTGTAGAATCGATGATTGCTTTTAAATGGGATTCTATACCTAAAATACTTTTATCCATATGATCTGGCATTCTATCAGGATCTATATCAAGACCAATACATAATTTGCTCTGTTTCGCTAAACTTATTTTTTGCAGTCTTTGATTAAAATTATCATTCATAATTAGTAAATTTAAAAAATAAAAAAGTTATTAAATATTATTATATGATATTTAAATATAAAAATACGTAATAGGGCCTATGAATTCACTAAATAGTAAAGAGTCAGATTCAAAATTAGAAATAATTGCTGAATCATCTAATAATCTTAGAATAGAGCTAATCAAGGAAATAGGTTTAGTTGATTCAATCCAAATTATTAATTTATCTAAAGAGTTACATTCTTTATATGGAGAAAATGCATTAATAAATAATAATAATATTAAAAAATATTTTAATAGAAACACCTACCCCTTTATAGCACGATTAAATAATGAAATTATTGGATTTATTATAGGAGTCCCTCTTGAAGTTTTTTCAGCAAAATCATGGTCACATTACGATACAAATCTTGGTAAAAAAAATACGATATATACTTATATGTTTCTAGTTAGTTCTACTTATAGAAAAAAATTTGGATATTCAAAAATTCTTAAAATGATTTATATTAATTGGTGTAAAAAGCAAAATTTTGAATTTGTGACAGGTCATGTAAAAAGTGGGGTTTCAAAAAAATTTTCAAATAAAGTGAGTATAGTTAAAATTTTTCCAAAATGGTATGATTCTAAATTTTCCTTTGAATATTATCGACGATTATTGAAATAAGTTGTTACTATAAAAATTTTATTTTATCTGAAATTTTACTTATTTTATGGTATGATTTATTTAGTACTTATATTAAACATATTATTATCGGCGTCATTGCAAGAAACATATGATAATGCAACATCATTTGGTGAATATAATAAATATCTCATATTAAACCCTGATTCAACTTATTATGGAGGATTAGGTCTATACGAGGGTAATATTATGATAGATGGTCAAGGTGCAACTATTGATTTGCAAAGTGGAACGGGTGTATGGGTTTATGGCACAGATGACTATCCATGTAATTTAGATATAAAGTACTGCTCAATAATTAATGGTGGATATGATGGACTTAATTATGCGGGGACATCTACAGGAACTGTTGAAAATTGTAATTTTATTAATAATAATATGGGTATTAAACTCATGGATGAATCTAATGTAAATATTAGTAATTCTAATTTTGTGAATAATACTACCTATGGTTTGGCTATTGTTACAGAAATACCTATTTGTAATATATCTTATTGCAATTCTTGGAATAATGGTGAATATGATTTTATGGAAAATTGTCCTGGCTGAGGAAACATCTGGACTCCGTGGGAGCCATCACCAGGAATTGATTTAATATATGAAGATCCACTTTTTATTGATTTTGATAATGAAAACTTTAACTATTCCTCCCTATCTCCTTGTATAGATTCAGGAAACCCTGAACAACTAGATCCAGATGGATCTATCCGTGATATAGGAGCAAATATTTTTAATGATTCATTACTTGGTGATTGTAATAGTGATAGCAGTCAAAATGTGATTGATATTATATATAATATGAATAATTGTATCTTAGATATTATGTTGGATGATTGTGAATGTTCTGATTTAAATCAAGATAGTGAATACAATATATTAGATATAGTAATGCTAGTTAATATCATTTTGGAAAATTAATTTTCCATTTTTTATTACAGCTGCTAACCTATCAGAGTTAAACCAATAAGGGATCTCATTAATATTATCTATATCCCAAAATAATATATCTGCGGTATAACCCTTTTCGATTAAACCAATTGAATCTTCTCTATTTATAGATTTTGCTGCATTGTATGTAACCGCCTTAAAAGATTCATTTATTGATAGACCGCAATACAAACAAGACAAAGCCATTATAGATGGTAATGAGTATATTGTATTTGATCCAGGATTATAATCAGATGCAATTGCAACATCACAGCCAACATCTATCATCGCTCTTCCATTTGCATAAGTCTTCATTCCTAAAAATAAAGTAGTCGCTGGTAGTAAGGTTGCTATAACATTATTTTTTGCCATATTTTTCAATCCATCTAAATTTGATTTCATTAGATGATCAGCCGAAATTGCTTTAATTTCACCAGCTAAATATGCTGCATTAGAATCTTTAAATTCATCTGCATGAAGTTTCATTGTTAAACCATATTTTTTTGCTGATTCTGATATTTTTAGAGTTTGGTCATGATCAAAATAACCATTCTCACAAAATACATCGCAAAATTCAGCTAATTTTTTTGATGATACTTCAGGGATCATTTCATTGCATACAAGATCAACATAAGATGATCTTTTTTTTATCTCATTTGGGAAATCATGAGCTCCCATGAAAGTTGGGATTAAATCAATATCTGTTAAATCATTTAATTCTTTGATGATCTCTAAACTTTTAATCTCATCTTTTAAAGTTAATCCATAACCTGATTTTGCCTCAACTGTAGTGGTGCCATTTCTTAAAAAATAATTAATTTGAATTTTGCATTTATTTAAGATTTAATCTTTAGAAGATTATCGGATTGAATCTATGGAAGATTTTATTCCACCTCCAGATTTTGCAATTTCTAAATATGTATCTCCAGAAATACGTCTATTAAAATCATCAGCTCTATTTGAAGAAAATATAAGGTGTGTATGAGAATCAATAAAGCCTGGAGTAATCACACTATTATTAGCATCTATTTCTTTGTCTACTTTAATATCATTTCTAGAATAATCTATACTGTAAATTTTATCATCTTTTATTAATATGGTATCTATATTTTTTGAAATAACATCTTCAATTGATTTATCATAAGTTATTAAACTCTTAATATTATATATTTTTGTTATCATTTTATTTTGGAATTTTCAGATTTCTTTCATCTGCTATTTGAATTGCTTTACTATAACCAGCATCAACATGTCTTGCAACACCTATCCCTGGATCATTTGTGAGGACTCTATTAATTCTATTTTTCATTTCATCTGTTCCATCTGCAACAATAACTAGTCCAGCATGAATTGATAAACCAATTCCAACACCACCCCCATTATGGACAGATACCCATGATGCTCCTCCAGAGGTACTTAATAAAGCATTTAATATTGGCCAATCTGCAACAATATCTGAGCCATCTTTCATCGATTCTGTTTCTCTGTTTGGAGATGAAACTGATCCTGCATCTAGATGATCTCTTCCAATTACAATTGGAGCATCTAATTCTCCATCAGCAACCATATTGTTTATAGCTTCACCAAATATATTTCTTTCTCTATATCCTAGCCAGCATATTCTTGCTGGTAACCCTTGAAATGCTACTTTTTCTTGCGCCATCCTTATCCATCTTTCTAAGGCCTTATCTTCTGGGAAAAGCTCTAAAACTTTCTCATCAGTTTTATATATATCATCGGGATTACCAGATAGTGCAACCCATCTAAAAGGTCCTTTCACTTCACAAAAAAGTGGTCTTATATATTCTGGGACAAAACCAGGAAAATCAAATGCATTTTCTACTCCAGCATTATCTTTTGCTTGACCTCTTAAATTATTACCATAATCAAAAGTAATAGAACCCATTTTTTGAAGCTCTAACATTGCCTTGCAATGCAAACCCATACTTTTATATGATTTTTCTATATATTCTTTTGGATTACTCTTCCTTAAATTATTTGCCTGATTAATCGTCATGCCATTAGGAATGTAACCATTTAATTCATCATGTGCAGATGTTTGGTCAGTTAATATATCAGGTATAATTTTATCCTTAATAAGATTTGGAAGTGTATCCGTGATATTGGCTAATAAACCAATTGAGATTGCCTCTCCAGCTTCTTTATATTTTAACGCCTTATTAATAGCATCATTATAATTATCTGTCCAAGTATCTAAATATTTTGTTTCTAATCTTTTCTTTATTCTATCTGGATCTACTTCAACAGTTATATTAACCCCTTCATTCATAGTTACAGCCAGAGGTTGTGCTCCACCCATTCCCCCTAAACCTGCAGTTACAGTTAAAGTATTTTTTAAAGTACCATTAAAATATTTTCGTGCAAC
>CAZHKH010000071.1:0-8184 GCA_964532515.1 uncultured bacterium | reverse complement strand
ATAGAATCATTGTTAAGGTCTGCTCCCTCAAGTTCTACTGCTGCTGGACTTAGAATATGATTCACAAGTATCACAACATCCAAAATATCAATATTTTCATCAGAATTTAAATCACCATACATTCCATCTAAAGAATTAAATATATGCCATCCTGCATTGGGGTGAGATGCACTACCCCCAGAAGCATTGGTTACCGTAATATAATATTCCACCTCAGAGTTAGAGTTAATCTCTGGGAAAGTACCCGTGTAAATATTTTCAGATTCTAATTCTAATGGAAATTCTCCAAAAGGCCCATCCTCTGCACTATACTTCCAATAAACTAGCACAGACTCTGGTGCTATATTAAAACTGCCATAATCAACTACTTCCACCTCTACTAAAATAGATCCATTGCTTCCTAAATCCTCTGTTCTGATATGCTTATGAGAAATATGAATCATTTCAGGGTCAAATATCCCCATCGTACGACAGTGCAGTGCATCTTCGCTATACCAAGGATTATTACCTGCTCCATCAAAACCAATCACCTCATATCCAGGCATCGCCTGTGCATATACCTCTAACGCTGAAAAATCCTGAGAAATTCCATACTGTGGCACAAGAACCTTGTTGTTTAATATTAACGAATTCGTATAGGCAGCAACCGGGTTTGTTTCCCAAGGACCACCATTAATGACAGGGCAGTAAAGACGATGGATGCTAAATGGTCTACCGTAGAATGTATTCATTTGATAAAAAGACTCCGCAAATGCTTCAATGCATTCATATTCAGGACTAGAATCTGAAACCTGCTTAATAATAATAGTTTCTGGGCCAACTAGCTTTGCCAGGCAGTCTATATGCTGAATGCTTTCTTCATTGGGATTATCAAGAATATGGTAATCTGTAATATTCAAATAATCACCAATAAGCTGAGAAAAATCACTTTCACCCATATTGTTTTCATTAACCATAAGTCTTGTCGAAAAAGCAGCTCCATAGCCATCTGTCATAAAATTTCCACCAGTCCAATAAAGTGGTAGATTCAATATATCCCAACCCATTTGATTTGCAAAATCTATATTCGTATCATCATCCTCATCCCACCATCTGGACTGAGTATCTACAGATATTCCTTCACGAGTAGATCTCTCGCCATACAATCTATCATCTTCACAGTATGAATTTTCATCTGTCACCTCCCCTCCACAGTCTCCACAGTCCCAGCTATACTCATCACACATAAAATTAAGACCCCATGATCCATCATCACAGTAGCCATCTCCCAGCCAATCCATTATCTGCCCATCTTGATTAAAATCTTCACACATATCATTAGCAATATAACAATCATAGCCTTCAGATGCATATTCAGGCTGATTATTACAAAATTCAGTGCCAACGCAATCAATCAACATCATATCATCTTGACACTCTTCAGGGGTAACATTGCATCCACTCTCTACTGGGTATCCATTAAACTGTTGATTAATCACCTTCCAATAATTCTCTCCAATGACAAATTGGGGCCCATGGTCTCGAGTCCAGTGACTATAGGTATCTGTACTAATAAATACAACATTCTCAAAATTTACTCCCCAATTATTAAAATTATTAGTTGCCTGGTTCTGTTGATTGTTTGTTTCAACTAAAACATATATAACATCATCCTCAGCGAGTTCTACAACTAAATCGGAAGGAATTCCAAGCGGCCACCTAATCATAGTACCAAGCGCAGGCTCCCACTCTGCGACAACTCTATAATCTGGTATCTGAGCAAAGAGAGATACAAATAAAATAAGATTTACTATTATTTTCATAGTTTACTAGGGAAGAAAAATGCTATTGACTAAAGCAATTACATCCAGAATATTAACTATTCCATCACTATTCATATCTGCAGCGTTATTTGGTGGATCATTACCTAAAATCACATTCACCATAGAAACAACATCCAAAATATCAAGAACACCATCCTGATTTAAATCACCTAGCAATCCGGTAAATGGACAATAATTTCCATCTGGAGCCAATTGAGGTATCTTATGGATAGGATCTGTAATAAGATTGTGCATCATTATATCTGTAGATGCAAAAAGCTCTGGGGTGCATAGTTCCCATTCATTATCAATCCCTGAGCATGTTTGAGGGTCATCGAGTATACCCATGTGACTGACGATACACCAGTACATATACTCAATCGCCATGCACTGATAGTCGCAGGTCCAGTCATCATAGTGATACCAGGCCTCCTCAGGATACTGATTTGGAATATTTAGAAACTGTCCTCCTCTTGCGATATCCATCGCATCTGACATTATAGAGGAGTTTGGTTCAATATCAAAATAATCAGGGTATACATTCACATGCCCAACATGGTTGATTGTATGAATAACCTCTTCAACGGTAGCGTCATCTCCCCAGTGACCTGGGTTTGATGGGTCTATCTCATTTCTAAATAAAACGGCTGACACTCCATCGCCATTATAGTGATCCTCAAAATCATCCATACATGAATTTCCATCGTAAGTAAAAACAGGCATCAGGGCATCGTGATCCTGTAGGGAATCAAATATATTCTGATCGTCAACCACCCCATCCTCATCATTATCAAGAAGTTCTGCTGCCACAGAGGCAACATGCAAAACTTTTTCATCAGAAACCCCTTCCTGCGCATAAATATCAAAACAATCAAGAACGTTTACATACTTACTAAAACAACCTAAGGCTTGACTGTTTGGATGTGGATTGGACTCTATCTCAAAACAAACTTCATTCTGAGAGAAAATAATTGATAATAGTGAGATGATTAAGATTCTTTTCATGTTTAAAAATTACAAATTAATATAAAATTTAAAAAGTTGACTAATGTAACAGGTTATGATTTAAAATTAACAAGATAAACAGAGATAATCGCCATGCAGCCCCCCAAAATAAGATTTAGTGTAATGGCTTCACCTAAAAATATATTTGCTGTTGAAATTGCGATAAATGGAACCGTAAAAATAAAAACGCTTGTCTCTACCGCTCCCAATCGAGGCCCCGCATACATATAAATTGAAGTTCCAAAACACATCGCTCCAATTGAAACAAAGAAAAAATTAATCAAAAATCTATTGGTGTAATTTGAGAATGTTGTTAACTCAGAAAAATCAACGAAGAAAAATGCAATAATTGATGTTAAAAAATAACAAAGAAAAATATAAGATAAAGAATCGTACTCTTTTTGTCCATAGGTCATCACAACCGTTATCACTCCCCAGGTGATTGCGCATATCAGGAAATAAAAATTTTCATGGATAAAGAATGATCCTACTCCCAGTCTAAAGACATCTAGTATAATGCAGCCACCAAGCGCTCCAATAAAAACTCCAAGTATCTGTGTTTTATTCATAGATTTATTTATTAAAGAAATAATCAGGAATGTTATAATCGGATTGATTGTAGTGACAAAGACTCCACCTTTCCCCGCTGATCCTACATCCGTACCCATAAAAAAATAAATATTATACAGGTAGTAAAGAAAACTAACCGAAGCAATATTGATAATGGTTTTACGCGAAGGTATCAAAAAACTTTTACCTCTAAACAATAAAATAGGAAGGAAGACAATAAAGCTTGAAAAGTACCTCATAAAAACTAGATTATTATAACTGAAGTAGTCATTGACAATTTTTGCGTTTGTCCACGCAACTCCCCAGCTTATCATCGCTAGACACATTAATATATGTAGTCTATCTTTCACTTAAAGTAATACTTTATATTAATTATATAAATACTATTTATATATGAATATTTAATGATTTATTTTCGATTTTTTTTATTCTTGATTTTAGATTGATACATTTTTTTATCTGCATCGTGGATAGCGTCATCTAGGGGAGACTTGCTCTCTAGGTCAATTTTACTGACTCCAATGCTTATTGAAATTTGATACTTTTTATTTGAAGCGTTCTGCTTTTTGACATAATCCTTTACCCTTTGAATAATAATTGGAATAAATTCATGCTGAGCTTTGACTGCAACGACAACAAACTCATCTCCTCCTAGCCTAGAAAGGATATCTGTGGTACGAAAACTTTTATGCATAATATTGGATGTCTCTATTAATGCTTTGTCACCAAATTCATGACCAAGGGTATCATTGATTTTTTTCATCCCATCTAAATCTAAATAAAAAATAAATATATCGTCATCATGACGTTTGGCAAGTTCAACCTGCTGATTTCCTAGCGTGTATAGTCCTCTTCTATTGTATAATCCTGTAAGCTCATCAACAATCGTTGCTCTGTATAGAGAATCTAGAATATCATGTCTTTCCAGAGAGTATATAATTGCTCGTCTAAGTATTCTTTCGCTAATCTCTGATCTAACCAGATAATCTTGTGCGCCTTTTTTGACAGCTTCAATTCCGATATCTTCATCTCTTTCATCTGTAATAACAATATATGGGATTGAAAGATTATCTTGATCAAAAGCATCATAAAATTCATCAAACTTCATTCCCTGAACATTAATGTCAATTAGGATAATGTCGATTGGTTCATAGAACATAATAGTTTTAGCTTTTTTGATGGAATCAACTGTCTTTATTTGAGCATTTAATCGTTTGCTTTGCTCTATAAAATTTGTGATGGTCTGAATATCAACCTTATTATCTTCAATAAGAAGGATTTTGACATCTTTTACATTGGTAGTTTCTTTGTTTACTTTCTTTTTCATCGCCTCGACACTAAAACAGATTATAAGTTAATTACTATATCTATTTATATAAAGGACATAATAATCTTTTATACTCACAATAAAAACATATACTATTTTTTTTAGGTGTAAAAATATTCTCTTGAACCCTTTTTGATATATTTTTTATCCTATCCTCTAGCTCTGCTATCTTATCTTCATCAAACTGAACTCTAACTGAAGGTTCATCGGAAAATCTTATATACTCAAGTCTCGAAAAATCAGGAATTTTTGAAAGCAGGCCTTCTTCTGATTTTGATAATAAATAAGCATAATAAGATAATTGAATATCCTTTAGCAGGGCATTCGATGTCTTTTTCTTTTTTGATGTTTTGTAATCTATAATTTCAATTGTTCCATCATCGTGGATATCAACTCTATCTAGCTTCCCTCTATAATCTGCAGACTCTAGAGATATGGCAAATTCCTTCTCCAGTAAGTACTCTATATCTAAGTTAATTGGATTCTGAGTAATATAATCGAAAATCATATCAAATGCCTCTTGTCTATACACAACAGATTGAACACTATTTTTAAAATAAGAATCATCCCAAACACTATCAACTGAATCTGAAATAAATTCTTTACTATCATCCTTTTCACTATATATTTTTTCAAGGATATCATGCACAAAAATGCCAAGCGCTGCATCTGGCGAATACCCATCGACCTTGAGTCTGTCAAGCATTCTGTATTTATATGACAATGGACAGCTTTCGTACAATGAGAGACTCGTTGCTGAAAAAGAGTGTTTATTTAGGTCTTTATAATTAAAAATAAATTCTTTTTGTTCTGATTTTTTTGATAAAATATTATTTCCAATTATTTTCATCTCCTGATAAAAACTGCTATCTATTTCTTTAAAAAATTTAGACCTTCTCTTCTCTGGGGAAAATAAAATAAGTTTCTTCTTTGAACGCGTGATTGCTACATGAAAAATTCGTTTTTCTTCATTGTAATTATCATCTTCAATTAATGACCCATCAGTCTGTTTCCATTCTATTGGTATAGAATCTAGAGAAGGGCTTTTTTTATTTGATGCTGGGAATGTCCCAGAGGACAAAAATGGAATCATGACATGGTTGAACTCCATTCCTTTTGACTGGTGTATTGTCATAATCTGAATAGATTCATTGCTTGATGGAGCATCAGTGAAAAAGGTTTCATTTAGATCAAATAGATTATTTAAGTATAAGCATACACTTGAATCAAACATCGCATTGTATGAGGCTACATATCTACTGATTATTTCATTGAGCTGTGAAATGGTCTCGCTATTAACCTTCTGTTTGTAAAACTCTTTATAAAAAGATAAAAAAGAAAAAGTTAATTTATTAGGCTCAATGCTATTCTTATTGCTTTTAATCCATCTTATCAGCTTATTATCTTTAATCTCTGAATATTCATCACTAAGATTATCACTCTGGATATAAGAAAGCATTTTATTTGCAGCGCCTTTTATCTGAAGAACTTCAATATTATTCAATCTTAACATTAATCTATATAATCCCATTAATTGATAAGGTCCATCACTAAGAATATTTACGAAAGAAATAAAATCTTTTACTTCTTGATCTTCAAAAAATTTACCTGAATAGTATGAATTCTTTATTGAATGCTCATTTAAAAAATTTGATATTTCAATGGAATTTGATCGAGATCTTGTTAGAATGCACAACTCAGATGGATCTTCACCACTTTGAAGATATTCATTAATTTCATCAAGTATCTTCTGCTTCTGCTGAACTCTATCTCCTTCATATAAAATAACAGGGGAATCATCATTTTTATTTGATTGTAGTGGCTCAGTCTTTAATCTTCCATCAATATTTTTAACAGATTCATTTGCAAAATTTAAAATAGATTGAGTTGATCTGTAATTTAGATTTAATATGATTTCAGCATAGTTATCTGATTTTTGATAAAACTTTCTAAAATTATTAAAGCCATTGTTATTAGCTCCACGAAAAGAATAAATTGATTGGTCGTCATCACCCACAATGGTAACGCTACTATTTGAAGTAGATATTTTTTTTACAATTTCAGTCAATGCAAAATTATTATCTTGAAATTCATCTACAACAACATGTTTTATTGATTTGGTTATTTCTCTATGTATTTGCTTATCATTTAGTAGTTTCCACAAATTGATAAGCATATCCCCAAAATCTATGAGATTGTAAGTCTTTTTTATTTTTTGATACTTGAAAAGTATATTGATTGAATCAATCAATTGTTGTTTTTCTTCATCTCTATCTTTATCTAGGATCAGTAAGTCTAATTTATCTTTTAAATCACTGCCGTAAATAAGGTCATCATTTAGCTGATCAAAAATTCTGGGAACACTATTAAATGCAAGCTCATCATTTTTTCTATATTCTTTACTTTCAAAGATAGAAACATTATCCATGATTAATTGACGAATAATATATTTAGATTCATTTGCCTCTACTAATGATGGAGCAGACTTATAGCCTAAATAAGAAAAATATTCCATAGTCTGTTCTAACGCAAATGAGTGAAAATTCATTGCATTTATATAATCATGCTTATTTCCTACTATCTCTGAAATTTCTTTTTTTAAATGCTCTGCAGCTTTAACTGTATAGGTTAGAGCAAGTATAGATTTTGGATTAATATTTCTTTTTTCGATAAAATGAGCTATTCTTCCAACAATTGTTGTTGTTTTCCCTGTTCCAGCACCAGCAATAATCATCAATGGAGCAGGAGGATGTTCAATGCATTTTGTTTGAATTTTATTGTATAATATCATTTTTTGCGCTTTTAGGGTAAATAATTAGATTTAAATTAAGAATATAATTTTATTGTTACATTAAGAATATAAAAGGAAAATAGTTATGAAATATAAAGTTCAAGCAAGCACATTTGTTGAAAGACAGGTTAAAGGTTCAGGTAAAACATATTCAGATTCTCTATCCTTCTCTAAAATAGCATCCATAGCCGAAGAAAATCTAAATTCAGGAAATTATATAGATGGGTATAGAGATGGAGTAGTTTTGATTGAATTAAAAGATGATATTGCAAAGAATTTTATATGTCCACTTATAAAAATCAATAGTACCACTATTCTATCTGCTAAAAATGTTAAAAGAAGAGAAGAAGAAGAAGATTATATTCAAATTAGAGCATTAAATGGTGAAAGCTTAAATACAGATAAAGTTGATCTTGTATTATATAGAAATGATGTTTTGAAAGAAACTAATGAGCAATCAACAGAGGCAGATTGGGAATTGATTGCATTTATGGCAAAACCTAAGAACGTTAAAATGCCAATGGGACCGGTCACAATGATGAGGAATCAGTTGCAAAAAACTGGTGGAACAAAAGGAGTTTATTCATCAGAGCAGTGGGCAGAATCTGTTAATTTCTGGCAAAAATATGCCATTCTAGAACAGTAGAGTAGCGGCTCAGGGACTCGAACCCCGGACACCTGGATTATGA
>CAZHKH010000070.1:5946-8254 GCA_964532515.1 uncultured bacterium | reverse complement strand
CTACTCCAGAAGAAGCTACTCCAGAAGAAGCTACTCCAGAAGAAGCTACTCCAGAAGAAGCTACTCCAGAGGAAGCTGTTGCTACAAAGGAAACTCTAAAAGATGAAGATAATTCGATTACATTTAATTTTATTATTGGAAAAAAATTGGGTATGACAACAATATATTCAGATAATGGTGCAAGCATGCCAGTTACAGTAATAGAGGCTGGCCCATGTAAAATAGTTCAAGTTAAATCAGAAGAGAAAGAGGGATACTCTGCTCTTCAGGTAGGCTTTGGAGTTAATAAAAAAATAAACAAATCAATTTCTGGACATTTTAAAAGTGCAAACATAGAAGAAAACTTAAAAGTTCTCAAAGAATTTAGATATTCTAATACAGATAAAAATTTTTTAGGAAAGGAAATAACAGTAAAATCCTTTAATGAGGGTGACGAAGTTACTATTACAGGAAGATCTAAGGGAAAAGGATTTGCTGGACATATGAAGAGACATAATTTTAGTGGAGGAAGAGCCTCTCATGGTAAAAATAGTGTAATGAGGAAAGCTGGGTCTGTTGGCGCTGGTACTTGGCCAGGTCGAGTTTGGCCAGGAACAAGAATGGCAGGAAGAATGGGTGGAGAAAAAGTTACGGTTGAAAATTTAAAAGTGCTAAAAATTGATAATGAAAAAAATTTACTATTCGTAAAAGGAGCTGTTCCAGGCCCATCAAAATCAATTTTATATATACAAAAATAAATTATTATGGATTATAAATTATATAATATTAATGGTTCTGAAAGCTCAAAGAAATTTAAGCTTAATAAAGAAGTCTATGGAATAAAACCTAATGAGCATTGCATATATTTAGCTGTTAAATCAGAAATGGCTTCTATGAGGCAAGGCACAAGCTCATCAAAGACTAGGGCTGAAGTAAGTGGTGGTGGTGCAAAGCCTTGGAGACAAAAAGGAACAGGGAGAGCCAGAGTAGGCTCAACCAGAAATCCATCAAGAGTACATGGTGGTGTTGCATTTGGGCCAAAGCCTAGAAAGTATAATTTAAAAGTAAATAAAAAAGTTAAGAAAGTAGCTAAAAAAAGTGTTTTATCTCAAAAACTTCTAGATAAAAAATTAATAATAATTGAAGAGTTTACATTTGAATCAGGTAAAACAAAAGATTTTATGAAAATATTAAAAGATTTTAATTTAGCTGACAAAAAAACAACAGTCCTTCTTAATGATATTAAAGATGAGATAATTTTTGGATCAAGAAATTTGAGCAATGTATATCTATCAGATGCACCAAATGCATCTACTGCTGATTTATTGGATTGTGATATTTTGATTCTAGATAAAAATGCAGCTGAATATTATAATAAGGATTTAATTAAGAACTAATATGAAAAATTTTACTGAAATTATTATAAGACCATTATTAACTGAAAAAAGTAATGTTTTAAGCGAGCTTCAAAATAAATATGTTTTTCAAGTTTATAGAAATGCAAACAAAATAGAGATAAAAAAATCTATTGAAGGAAGATTTAATGTAAAAGTTAAAAAAGTTTCTACAATTAATTGTAAAGGGAAAAATAAAAATATGTCAGTTAGAAGTAGTGGTAGAGTTATAAGAACAAATGGAAATCGTTCTGATTGGAAAAAAGCAATCATTACATTGTCTGGAGATGATAAAATTGATTTAATTAATGGAGATTTTTCATAAGCCATGGCTGTTAAAAAATTAAAACCAGATACACCGAGCCAAAGATATATGTCAGTGTCAACATTTGATGAGTTGACTACAGATAAGCCCTATAGAAAACTAACTGCTCCCCTAAAGAAGACTGGCGGAAGAAATAATTCAGGCAAGATTACTTCTAGAAGAAGAGGTGGTGGTCATAAGCGAAGGTATAGAATAATAGATTTCAAGAGAAATAAATTTAATATTTCATGTGAAGTTATGACGATTGAGTATGATCCAAACAGATCGTCAAGGATTGCATTAGTTAATTATGAGGATAATGAAAAAAGATATATCATTGCCCCTGATGGAATAAAAGTTGGTAATAAAATTATTTCTTCAAAAGATGAAAATATTCCATTTAAAATTGGGAATTCTATGCCGTTATATAGAATTCCAGATGGCATGTTAGTTCATAATATCGAATTGAAAATTGGAAAGGGTGGACAGCTATCAAGAAGTGCTGGATCATATGCTCGTATAATGGCTAAAGAAGATGGAAATGTAACCCTGAGGCTACCCTCTGGGGAAGTTAGAATGATAAATGAAAATTGCCTTGCAACCATAGGTACAGTTGGAAACAAAAGTCATG
>CAZHKH010000070.1:0-5936 GCA_964532515.1 uncultured bacterium | reverse complement strand
CAAGATGGTTAGGTAAAAGACCTAAAGTTAGAGGAGTTGCTATGAATCCAGTTGATCATCCACATGGTGGAGGTGAAGGAAGAACTTCTGGAGGACGTCATCCTGTAAGCCCATGGGGCACTCCAGCTAAAGGATATAAGACAAGAAAGAAAAATAAACAATCAAATAAATTTATAGTTAAAAGAAGGAAATAAGGATAAATAATGGGAAGATCACTTAAAAAAGGTCCATATATTGACCCAAAACTTGAGAAGAAAATTGAAAATCTTTCATCATCTGATAAAAAACAAGTTATTAAAACATGGTCAAGAAAAACAACAATATCGCCTTCTTTTGTTGGATTAACTTTTGCTGTTCATAATGGGCATAAGTTTATTCCAGTTTATGTTAGTGAAAATATGGTAGGTCATAAGTTAGGAGAATTTTCTCCAACAAGAATATTTAGAGCACATTCTGGAGATAGAAAAGGATAAAAATGGAATCTTCATCTAAATTAAAATATGTAAGACAATCCCCATATAAAATTAGATTTGTAGCAGATTTAATAAGGGGTAAAAAAGTTGACGATGCAATAAATATATTATCTTCAACTAATAAAAAAGCATCAAAGTTTCTATTGAAATTACTTAATTCAGCAGTCTCAAATATTAATTATATTGATGATGATTCAAATTTTGATCAATCTGATTTGTATATAAAAACAATATTTGTAGATGGTGGTCCAATGCTTAAGAGATTTAGACCTGCAGCTATGGGGAGAGCAACACCCATTAGAAAAAGGATGAGTCACATAACAGTAATAATAGAGAATAAATAAGGGGAAAAATGGGACAAAAGACAAATCCAATAGGAATTAGGCTAGGAATCAATAAAACTTGGGATTCTGTTTGGTTTGATGAAAAAAATTATGCTAGCAAGTTGCATGAAGATATTCTAATTAGAGAATTTCTTAATAAAAAACTTTCAGATGCAAGTATTGCAAGGATTGAAGTCGAAAGAAATTCAAAGAAAATTTCTATTAATATTTTTACAGCTAGACCTGGATTAGTTATTGGAAAAGGTGGATCTGAAGTTGAAAATTTAAAAAAGATGATTACAAAGATGATTGGATTAGAGGTGCAAATTAATGTTAATGAAGTAAAAAATCCACAACTTGAAGCTGTCCTTGTTGGCCAAAATATTGCTCAGCAATTAGAAAAGAAAGTTAATTATAGAAGAGTTGCAAAAAAGACGATTCAAAGTACAATGAGTATGGGAGCTGAAGGAATAAAAATTTGTATAGCAGGAAGATTAAATGGTGCAGATATTGCAAGGTCTGAAACCTTTCGAGAGGGTAGAGTACCATTACATACTTTAAGAGCAAATATAGATTATGCACATGTTGAAGCATTAACAACATATGGTATTATTGGTATTAAAACATGGATTTATAAAGGAGAGATAAGGTAGTAATATGTTAGCTCCTCAAAAAGTTAAATATAGAAAGCCACAAAAAGGTAGAATGAAAGGTATGGCAATTAGAGGAAGTCATGTTTCGTTCGGTACTTTTGGATTAAAAGCATTAGAGCCAGGTTGGATTACTAGTAGGCAGATTGAAGCAGCTCGAATAGTTCTATCTAGAAGTATTAAAAAGGTAGGAAAAGTTTGGATTCGAATATTTCCTCATAAAGCTATAACTAAAAAGCCAGCGGAAACTAGAATGGGAAAAGGAAAAGGGTCTCCTGAATATTGGGTAGCTGTAATAAAACCTGGAAGAATATTGTTTGAATTAGATGGATTAGATTTTAATGAAGCTCAAGAGGCATTTAGGAAATGTTCAAATAAATTACCTATTAAAGCAAAAATAGTAAGTAGGAGAGAACTATAAAAATGGCAAAAAAAGTAAATACTTATATAGATCTTTCTATAGATGAGTTAAATAAAGCGTTGCAAGAAAAAAAAGAAGCTCTTTTTAATATGAGATTTCAAAAATCATTACAGCAATTAGATCATCCCATGGCTATTAGGGTTGCCAAGAGGGATATTGCAAGGATAAAAACAAGAATGAGTGCAATAAATAATAAAAGAGAAGCATAATGGATGAAAAAAATAATATAAAAAATAAAAAGCAGCTTATAGGTGAAGTTGTAAGCTCTCCAATGGAAAAAACAGCAGTTATTAGGGTAGAAAGACGATTTCCTCATCCTATGTATAAAAAGTTTATAAGAAAATCAAAAAAATATTATGCTCATGATCCTGAAAATATATGCAATGCTGGTGATATTGTAAGAATATTAGAATCAAAGCCTATAAGTAAACATAAAAGATGGATTGTTTTAGATATAGAAAAGAAAGCAGTTAAATAAAGGTTAAAATTTGTGATTCAACAAGAAACTAGATTAAATGTAGCAGATAATACCGGAGCCAAAGAAGCTCTATGTATTAGAGTCCTAGGTGGGACAAAACGTAAGTATGCACGATTGGGTGATGTTATTGTTGTAACAGTGAAGAAAGCAATTCCAGGTGGCACTCTCAAGAAAGGAACAATATCCAAGGCTGTAATTGTTAGAACGAGAAAAGAAATCAGAAGAAAAGATGGTTCTTATATAAGGTTTGATGATAATGCTGCAGTTTTAATTAACAATCAGATGGAACCAACTGGAACAAGGGTTTTTGGTCCTGTTGGAAGAGAATTAAGAGAGAAAAAATTCATGAAAATTCTTTCATTAGCTCCGGAAGTGATATAATTATGAAATTAAAAAAGAATGATATAGTTCAAGTAATTACGGGTAGATATAAGGGCCAAAAAGGAAGAATTATAAAGGTATATCCAGAAAAAAACAGGGTTATTGTTGAAGGAATTAATATAATTAATAAACATGAAAGGCCAACACAGGAAAACCCTCAAGGTGGAATAATGAAAAAAGAAACATCTATTCATTTATCGAATGTACAATATGTTGAAAATGATGTACCTGTAAAAATAGGCTATAAAATATTAGATAATGGATCAAAAGTTAGATTTTCAAAAAAAACAAATAACATTTTAGATTAAATAGAAAAGATATGGAAAAAGAAAATTTAGAAAAATTTTATAATGAGAGTATGATCGAATTATTATTCAAGGAACTAGGGTTTAAGAATGTAATGGAAGTCCCCAAATTGGAAAAAATAGTATTAAATATGGGGCTAGGTGACGCAAAAGATAATAAAAACAGTTTAAAGCAAGCAGTAGAAGAATTATCAGCTATTACAGGCCAAAAACCGGTGATTACAAAATCTAAGAAAGCCATCTCAAATTTTAAAATAAGACAGCATGATCCAGTTGGAGTTTCTGTTACTTTAAGAAAAAAAAATATGTATGAATTTTTAGAAAGGTTCATAGCAATTGTATCTCCTAGGATTAGAGATTTTAGAGGATTTTCTCCAAAAGGATTTGATGGTAGGGGTAATTATAATTTCTGAATTAATGATCAAGTTGTTTTTCCAGAAATTAATTATGACAAGGTAAATGGCATAAGAGGCATGAATTTTACATTTGTAACATCAGCAAAGGATGACAAATCAGCTCATGAGTTATTAAAATCTTTTGGATTTCCATTTAGAGAGCATTCTAAAAAAGAAGAGGAGAGTATATAATGGCAAAAAAATCTAAAATTGTTAATAATCAACATAAGATTAAACTCTCTAATAGATTGTATAATAAAAGAAAAGAATTATTAGAGCAAATAAATAATACTGATTTATCATTTGAGGAAAGACAAAAGTTTAGATTAAAGTTAGAAAAGTTACCGAAAAATTCTAATCGAATTAGAGTAAGAAATAGATGCAATGTGACAGGAAGGCCCAGGGGAGTATACAGAAAATTTGGATTATCAAGAATTACTTTCAGAGAATTAGCCTCAAAAGGAATGATCCCCGGGGTATCTAAGGCGAGTTGGTAAAATTAAAGGAAAGCATTAATTATGACTATGACAGATCCAGTAGCAGATTTTTTAACTAGAATTAGAAATGCTCAAATGGCATCTAAGCCTTGGACGGATATTCCCGTATCAAAGCTAAAAATTAGGTTATCATATGTATTGAAAGAAGAAAATTTTATTAGAGATTATATTCTAATCAAAGATGAAACTCAAGATAATCTAAGAGTCTTTTTAAATTACGATCAAGCTGATAATCCAGTTATTCATGGGATACAAAGGATTAGTAAACCTGGATGTAGAAACTATGTTAGTTCAGATAAGTTGCCCAGAGTATTAAATGGAATGGGAATAGCGATACTATCAACTTCTAAAGGAGTAATGTCTAACAAGAAAGCTAAATCTTTAAAAGTTGGAGGAGAGGTCCTCTGTCATGTTTGGTAAAATTAAGGAAATTTTATAATAATGTCTCAAATAGGTAAAAAAGAAATTTTAATTCCTGAGAAGGTCTCAGTAGCTTTTGATAATAATACTTTCACAGCAAAGGGACCCCTAGGAGAGTTGTCATATACGATCAAGGATGGCATTGATGCGTCAATCAATGATAATAGTATTTCTGTGACTAGAAAAAATGACGAAAAAGAGTACAAGGAGCTACATGGCTTAACAAGATCTTTAATTTTTAATATGATAGTTGGAGTATCAGAAGGATATAAAAAAGAATTGAACCTTGTTGGAGTAGGTTATACAGCAGATGCAAGTAATAATAATTTTTTACTATTAAATCTTGGTTATTCTCATCCAATTTATTTTGAAAAACCAGATTCCATTGATTTTGAAACTCCCAATAATACTACGATTCTAGTTAAGGGAATAGATAAGCAAGAAGTAGGCGAAGTTGCAGCTAAAATTAGAGCTTTAAGAAAGCCTGAACCATTTAAAGGAAAAGGAATAAAGTATTCTGATGAGCATATAAGAAGAAAAGCAGGAAAAACAGTTGGAGTTGGAGCATAGATATGTCAGTTATTACTAAAAGAAATAAGTGGAAGAATAAAAAAAGTAGAGTTTCATACAAGATTAATAGATCTTTAAAATATCCTAAAATTATTATTTTCAGATCAAACAAAAATATTTCTGTACAAGTTATTGATCATAAATCGAATTCTACAATTTGTTCTTCATCTAGTTTAGATAAAGATATATCTAAAGACATATCTAAAAGTAAAAATAAAACAGATATGAGTAAAATTGTAGCCAATGAAATATCAAAGAAAATTAAATCGAAAAAAATTGATAAAGTTGTTTTTGATAGAAGCGGGTATAGATTCCATGGCAGAGTAAAGATTATTGCTCAGACACTTAAAGAAAATGGAATATCAATTTAGTTAAAGGAGAGAGATGAGAACGTTTATTAACCCTGCAGAGCTTGATTTAAAAGAAGAAAATGTAATTTCGATTAAAAGAATTTCAAAAGCAACAACTGGTGGAAGATCTATGCGATTTAATTGTGTTTGTGCTGTAGGTGATGGTAATGGTCATGTAGGGCTAGGATTTGGAAAAGCTATAGATGTTGCATCTGCTGTAAATAAGGCTAAGGAAGATGCTAAAAAAAATATTTTTAAAGCACCAATAATAAATTCAACTATACCTCATGAATTAAAAATTAAATATGGTTCTGTTAGATTAATTCTAAAGCCCGCATCTCCAGGAACTGGTATTATTGCAGGTGGAGCAGTACGAGCTGTATTAGAATTAGCGGGCGTTACAAATATATTATCTAAAATTACAGGTTCATCTAATCCTGTTAATGTAGTAAAAGCAGTTCAAAAAGGTTTAATGGAGTTAAGAGATCCTCTTATGGTTGCAAGAGATAGAGGTATAAATTTAAAACAACTTTTTAGTTAAAGGTTATAAACTGATAATGGCTAACAAAAAAATTGAAATAAAATTAATTAAGAGTCCAATAGGATATAAAACGAATGCTAAAAAAACTCTTATTGCATTAGGCTTAACAAAGATGAATAAAACTATTGTAAA
>CAZHKH010000069.1:0-8436 GCA_964532515.1 uncultured bacterium | reverse complement strand
AATACTAAGCCAATTAAAATATTTTTGAGAGTTTCCTAAGCTGTTATCGCACATTGTTTTATAATAATTAAGTAAATCTCTATTCGCAATTAAAAAGTCAATTTGATCACTCTTTAGTGAGTATGCAGATGAAAGATTTTCTCGAATCTGATTGGGAAGATCAGGAATATTTTCTTTTATCTCTTCAATCAATTCATTAGAAATTTCAAGGGGAGGAAGGTCTGGTTCTGGAAAATAACGATAGTCATGAGCTTCTTCTTTTGTCCTAATGGATCTTGTTACGCTATTTTTATCATCCCAAAGAAGAGTTTCTTGATCTATCTTATTTCCTGCTTCGATTTTCTCACATTGACTAATAAACTCATAATGAATTGCTTTTTCGATATTTTTAAACGAGTTTACATTCTTGACTTCTCTTCTTGTTCCTAGCTCTTTAGAGCCTTTTGGCATAACCGATATATTAAGGTCAACCCTCAAATTTCCTTTTTCCATATCACAATCAGATGCCCCTACCATTATAACAATTTCTTTTAGTGATTTTAAGTACCCAAGTGCATCTTCAGCGGATGACATATCAGGGGCACTTACAATCTCCAGTAGTGGAGCTCCACACCTATTGTAATCAATCAGAGCATTTCCCTCTAGTGTATGAATTGTTTTTCCTGCATCCTCTTCAAGGTGAGCCCTAATAATCCGAACTTTTTTATTCTCATCTAAATCTATATATCCATTTTCACATAATGGACTATCAAATTGTGTTATTTGATATCCTTTGGGTAAATCTGGATAAAAATAATGTTTACGAGAAAATTTTGTAATGTTGTTAATGTTGCAATTAAGACTCAAGCCAACTGTTATTCCTTTTTTGACTGCAGAGATATTAATGGTTGGTAGCGTCCCTGGGTATCCTAAGGTGATTGGGCATGTTTGCGTGTTTGGACTCTCGCCATAGCTCCACTCAGACGCTGTAAACATTTTTGTCTTAGAACTAAGTTGGACATGAACTTCTAGTCCAATGACAGCCTCCCACCTATCTAAATAATCTGATACTTTGCTCACCTATCCTAACCTCTGTCTAACATCACTAAATATTGATTCTAGTTTGTCTTGATCTTCAAAAATATTAAATGAATTTGTATCTATTACAAGAACCTTGGTCCAATTAATATTATCAATCCATTGATTATACATTTCGTTCAAACGTTTAAGGTATTCAGGGTCAATCGTAGCCTCATATTCCCTGCTTCTTTTTTCAATTCTATTAATTAGAGTATCAAGATCTGCTTTTAGATATATTATTAAATCTGGGGCTTTTAAAAATTTAGTCATATTTTTAAAAAGATCAGAATATGTTTTCCAATCTCTATCATCCATGAATCCCATATCATGCAAATTTTTTGAAAATATTTCTACATCTTCGTAGATGGTCCTATCTTGAACAAATCCATTATTTGACTTGGTTATATCAATAATTGATGAGAATCGGTGGTGAAGAAAATAAATTTGCAAATTAAATGACCATCTATGCATATCACTATAGAAATCAGATAAATATGGATTATCTGTTACCGACTCATATATATCCATTAGATTAAATTCTTTGGCTAGATAGGATGTAAAGGTAGTCTTCCCTACACCAATATTACCGGCAATGCCAATAAAGGGATTTTTAATCATATCCTTTGTCCTTTTATATATTGATTTGACTCTGTGAGTGGTTTTACATTGACTAAATCGTTTACACTTGTATTAATATTATCAACTTTAACCTTAATATAATTTTCAGTATAGCCATGACCTTCATTGTGATCTATACCTTCAACAAGGATTGTATGATTGACATTCATATTTTTAATAATAAATTCTGATTTAAGGTATTCAGAAAGTGTTCTAAGTTTTTTACTTCTTATGCGCCTGACATCTTTAGGAACCTTCGGCTCAATCTCTATTCCTATTGTATTTTCTCTCTCTGAGTAGGTAAATACGTGGAGGTAGGCTACCTCTAATTTATTTAAGAAATCATATGTTTGATTGAAGTCATCATCAGTTTCAGTTGGGAAGCCTACAATAACATCTACTCCAATTGAAATATTTGGAATTTTATTTTTTATACTTTTAATTCTATTATAGTAAAAGTTACTATTATATCTTCGTTTCATTAATTTTAATATTCTATCTGAACCTGATTGTAAAGGAATATGCAGGTGAGGCATGAACCTTTTTGATTTAGATAGTAAATTAATAATATCATCAGTCAGCAAATTAGGTTCAATAGATGATATTCGAATTCTTGGAATATTTGTTGAATCTTCAATTGCCTTTAATAGTTGATAGCAATTCTCATCATTTCCATTTCCAAAATCACCTAAATTGATTCCACTTAAAACTATTTCTTTGACTCCCTTCCTCTCAAGTGAATTTACTAATTCAACAACATCACTTATTTTAGAGCTCCTGCTTCTCCCTCTAGCTAATGGAATTGTGCAGAACGTACAGTTATAATCACATCCATCTTGAACTTTAATAAATGATCGGACTCTATCGCCGGTAGAATACGAAAGTTTAAATGCATTGATATCTTCTACGTTTGATGTGACTAGAGAGTTGTCAATTTTATTTTTTATTATATCAGGGATATTCATTTTATCTTCGCTACCAACAACAAGATCTATATTCTTATTTTTAGATAATTCCTCTGATTTCAACTGAGCATAGCATCCTGTTACAACTATATATGCTTCTGGGTTTGTCACTCTCATTTTCTTCACCAATCTATCGCATTTTGTATTTGCATTTTCTGTTACTGAGCATGTATTTATAACATAGATATCAGCAAACTCATCAAATGAAACAAGTGAAAGACCTTGTTCTTGAAGATCCCTTGCAATAGTGGATGTCTCTGTAAAATTAACCTTGCATCCTAATGTATAAACAGATGCTGTTTTATATGGTGAACTCATAATATATGTTTAATGTTTCTATTCATTGTTGATAAATTATTAATTATCTAATATCTTTTCCATCCTATAATGAACTATTTCTCCAAATGATGGATTAACTTTATTTGTTTTTTGATATCCATTTTTTTCATAAAAAGTAACTGCATTGATTCTTGAATTTAAAAAAATTTTCTTTATTTTTTTATTCAATGCAATTTTTTCCAATGATTCTATTAATCTTGAACCATATCCCTTATTACTAAACTCCTTTTTAATGGCCATGTATCGTATCTGAGCAATATTTTTAATAAAATGGATTCTACCTACACCAAGTATATTCTTTTTATTATCCACAATAGCTCTATGAAAGGAGCTGTCCTCTAAATCATCAATTTCACTTCCTCTTTTTCCCCCTAGTGGTCTTCGAAGTAAAAGCCATCTTAAATACAGATATTCTTCAAATAAAAATTCATTTACCGGATCTATGATTTTATTCATCTATTTTAGATATCCTGATGGATGCTCTCCATCTTTCTTTGGACAGTCTTTCCAATAGTAACACCAATTACAAAGTTTACTTTCATTTGGAATGAAATTATTCTCTTTTTCTGATTTTTCTATTACCTCTATATTTTTAATCAGATTTTTAGAGAAAGAATTAATATCTATATCAGATGAATCGATTGTTACAAATTTATTTGTTGAAACGTAGTAATGAGATAATTTTATATTATCACTTTTATTAAATTGACTATTTAACGCAAGGGCGTAGATACTCATTTGCATATCTCCCTTTAATTTCTCTTCATCTAGCATATTTTTTCCTGTTTTGTAGTCAATAATATGCATTTCTGAGTCAGTATTTTTATCAATTCGATCAATAATAGCTTTTATCTTATGTCCACCTAATTCAAATTCAATTTTTTCTTCAACTTTAAAAACTTTTTGATTGAAGTCTGGTCCAAAATGATGATAATACTTAACTAAAAAATTTATTCCTCTTGTAAAATAATCAGCTTTTTTTTGTTTTATATATTTAAACTTTCTGATTTTTTGATGCCAACTATCACGCCACTCTTCTTTGAAAAAATGAATGATACTATCAAGAGAATAGTAAGTTCTTTTATCTTGAATTTTTTTCTTGTATATCCACTCTAGAGTAGAGTGAGTTATTTTTCCTAAAAAGGCCTCTATACTTTCATCATTTTTATAATTTTTATCTACATATAGATATTTATATTTTAAGGGGCAGCTATTAAATAGGTTTATTTTTGAATAAGAATACCGATTAATTTTCATCTAGATAATAGATTTCCGAACTAAAATGAAACTTCCAAATTTATTTTCAAAAACAAACTCAAATCCAGATGGATATTTCCATACTTCAACTACCGTATTATCCTGTCGATTAGAGTATGTATCAGTTGACTCTGGCTCTCCATAAATCATATATATCTCTCCACGATGTGTACTCCATCCACTGCCTGTTATATCGGATAAATTTTCATTTGCAAAATTAAATCGATTTGAAAATTCAATTAATAGTTCATTTTTCTCAGTATCTTTGTTGGGATCTTTATCTTTCCAATAATGAACAACAAAATCAATTTTTTCTTTATCATTAAGCGTTTCTAGAGCCCTGATTTCTGAGGGAGGTAAAATATATCCCATGGGTCCAACAACTTGTTTTACATTATTTGACCATAACACAGCATTACTATCATATAAGTTTATTTTTTTTGATTTTTCATAATCAGATAAAGATAAAACTAGCTCTATATCACCATAATATCCTTCAGGAATAGAAAAATTTATTTTATAAAAATCATCGTCTAACTTTATATCTGAATATGATTGCGTATGTGTATTATCATTATTAATCGCTTCTACTATTAATTTATCAATTTTATCTTCAAAATACTGGAAATGAATAGTTATGTTATTATTCCCTAAGCTAAGCTTAGAATCAATTTCTTTTCCTTCTGAAAATAATATTATTTCTCCAAGGCCTTTTGAAGATGACAAAGACAATATTTTATTAGCATTTATAGTATACTCATTATCTAAATCTTTAATATTAATAATCAGATCATACTCTCCTTCGTTTACTTTAATATCTTTTTTGAAAAATAAAGATTGAAACTCCTCAGATTTTGTTTTTTGATATTTATCAAGATCAATATTGATATCAATAGGCCAAGATTCTTGAATAATAATTGAGTCGTTATTAATATCATAAATTTGAGAAATTACTAGTAATGATGCCTTAAAAGAGTCTTTTTGCTTAGAAAAAACAAAATTATTATAAGGAATTCTATAATCGATTGATACATTGAAAATATCATCTGTATAGCTATAAATACTTTTAGTTAACACTACAGGGACTCTACTATCTTTAATTCCCTCTTTATTATTTTTAAATGAACAAGAAAACAATAAAAGTAATAGAATAAGCTTAATTAGCATGGAATTTCCTCCAATTATAAAGTGAGATACCCTTGTCAGACAAGAACCATATCCAATCTTCATTATTTCCAATTTCATAAATATTGCTACCTTGTATTCCATCCCCATCATTGTAATACCAGGATTCACCGCTATTAAAATCCATTAAACGGACTCTATTAATTAGATTAACCCAAATATAATTATCTGATAATGTGAAATTTCTAATATTATTATCTGATAGCACCTGTTTAAATCCTTCTTCTGGATAAAGCAAATTAAAACTCCATACTCCTTCATCTAAGCAAAATAAATTTAACCCTTTAGCCTCTAATTGAGAACAAGATCTAAAGTCTAAGTACGTTTGTTTATTTGTTTTTAAATTAATAGCTATTAGCCCTTTGCGTGTAGATACTATCATGTATTCTACATCTATTAAATTACAGCTTTTTTCTGCGTCTCTGTTGTCATTACAATGAGTATTGCACATATCAAAATCTTCATAAATTTTATCATTACATGTAAAGATTGAATCTTGATTAATTATTTGAATATCTAATATTTCTATATTCTTAAAAATATCAAAATTATCTGGAAGAACTGAAAGTGGGTTAATATTTATTTCATTAATTCCCCCAGATGTTAGTAGAAATACTCGATCACCATGCCTCTCTATTTTTAAAATTGAATTATCATATAAACCATCACCCATATCAAGTAGATCCCATTTATTGTCATATCTTAAAAATCCATGCATAGTTCCAATTAAAATATAGTTTTCAAACTCACTAATATCATTAACATCATTACTTTGTATAACCATCGTTTCATTTGTCTTGTAATTTTTCCAAATACCAGCATATTCATTCCAAAAAGTGAAGAAAATATTTTTTTTATCGTAAAATTTCATGTCTCTGTATTTATTAACTCTCTTATGCTCACTATCATAGAACCACCAATTAGATGCTTTATCTATAAATAATCCTGAAATAATATTTCCTTGAAGCCCTGATTCTATATTCTCTAATTTGTTAGATCGTCCCCATCCACTAAAAATATAGCCCTTGTCTGTACCTATCCATGTATTATTATCAGAATCAACAAATGTGACGGTAGGTATAGCCTGATCCCCATACTCATCAAAAAAAACATTAAAATCTATATGTTGATTACTAATATTTTTTGATCTATATCCGATTGACCAATTAGAATCAGATATATAATATTTAGATAAATCAATTTTTTCGCCAGAATATCCAAACATTGAGCTACCCCATTTAATATTATTTATTTCGTTATTAGATTCAGAAATATCAACAAATTTTCCTGTAAATGAATTAATAGCAATAATATAATTTCCTCGTCTGAACCAAATATAATTTTTTGAATTTCCAATATCATCAATATAAGAAAGACCTTTATCTATCAAATCAGATCTTGAAAGGTGATGATAAGAAAAAGATGAAAAAGGTTTAAAACTGACCCCCTCATCATGGTAAACCCATATATGATCTGTATTTTTATCATAAAAAATATTCTTAATATTTATTGAGGGAATATCCCTGGTTAGATATATATCATACAGAAGCTCATCTGTGAGTTTATCATATATAAAAATCCCATTAATTGTTCCAATAATAATTTTGTTATAGTTATTCTCTGTAAATGATTGAATCTGACCAAGGTTTTTTATCACAAACCAATCATCCTCATCATATATGAAATTAGAAAATGGCAATAGAACTGCAAGTAGTAAAAGTAATATTATCTTTCTAATTATAAACATAAGAGAAGTTAATAAAAAAGGCCATTAAATTAACGGCCTTTTTTATTAATAATATTTAAATAGATAAAATAATTTATCTAATTAATGTTAACTGCTTTGTAAGAGTTTCACTTGGGGTAATCAACTTATAGATATATACACCGGAGGAAACAAGCTCTCTATCTAGGTTCATACCGTTCCATATAACTCTATGAGTTCCCTGGGTATACGTACCTTGAGCAACAACATCAATAAGTTTACCATTTAAATCATATATATTAACTGATACGCTAGACAAACTAGGAATAGAAAATTCTATTGATGTCTGAGGATTAAATGGATTAGGATAGTTCTGAGATAAACTAAATCCACTTGGGCTGAGAGTATCATTTGAAAGTCCTCCTCCAGTAAGAGTCATTCCATCTATAACCGTGAACATATCTCCAAACTGACCTCCTGTTTGCACAGAAAGCTCCACATCATATTCCACTCCTTCACTAATATCGTAAACTTTTACAACAACATCATTTCCATCAACTGCACCATTTAAAACGGGGCCATTAAACTCACTGAGATCCTGAGACATAATTCCAACAACAGATGTTACTGTACCTTCAGTATTAGAAACACCATCCCAAACACCTGCACCAACAAGAACCTCTCCATACTCAGCTGTTTCACCTGGATCGACTGTTTGAAGAACACCATTTAGATCAAAAAGACCAATCTCATCACCAATCTCAAGTCCTTCAATTCCATCAATAAAAACAACTAAATGAGATGCTCCTGTCTCATTTATATCTACACTATAATAGTTATTATACAAACAGTCTCCAGCTTCTCCATAATTAGCAGCATTTTCATCTTGACAGCCTGCTGTATACTCAAAATCATCCTCAACAGTAACAGTCATTGAGTTTCCTGTGATATCAGATATAATGACATTATCTAATCCAAATGTTCCTTCTTCGCAATCAAAAGTAGTATCAAGGTAAAGTAATGGGCTTGAACCTGCTGAAATCACTCCACCTGTCAAGGAAAATCCAAGAACTGTTAATCCACCTGGGCTTGTACTAATCATAAATCCATTATCATCAGCGCTTCCTCCGTATCCAGAGATAATTTCCATATCACAGGTTGATGAGACATCAAATTGAAAACCTGCCACATCGCTACTATTTGTCATATAAACCTCTAACGTTCCATTTGAAAAATCACTAAAACTTATATCAACCTCAGCAGGCTCAGGCTCACCTTCATAACAGTCACCATAACCTACATCTAATC
>CAZHKH010000068.1:0-8545 GCA_964532515.1 uncultured bacterium | reverse complement strand
TTATAAATTGAGTTATAATTTGATACATCTTTAGGAATAATATGGAATATAGAAACCTTGGAAATTCAGGATTAAAAGTTAGCGCCCTATCATTTGGGTCTTGGGTAACATTTGTTAATCAACTTGGTGAAAAAACAGCGACAGACTGTATGAGCTATGCATACGAACAGGGTGTCAACTTCTTTGATAATGCAGAGGCATATGCATCTGGAGCCTCTGAGCTTCTTATGGGAAAAATTCTTCATAAATTAAAATGGCCTCGAGATACTTTTATTGTCTCAAGCAAGGCCTTTTGGGGTGGTGAGTTACCAACACAGAAAGGATTATCGAAAAAACATCTTCACGATGCATGCCACGCAGCTCTAAAACGTCTGCAAGTTGATTATCTGGATATGTATTTCTGCCATCGACCGGATCCCGAAACGCCTATCATTGAAACAGTATACGCAATGAACGACCTTCTTAAACAGGGTAAGATACTTTATTGGGGGACATCTGAATGGAGCGCCGATGAAATCATTACAGCCCATAAAGAGGCTAAAAAAAACAATCTTAGAGGGCCACTGATGGAGCAGCCCCAATATAATATTCTATGTCGTGATCGATTTGAAAAAGAGTACAAGCCACTTTATAAAAAATATGGACTTGGAACGACTATTTGGTCGCCTCTGGCATCTGGACTCTTAACAGGAAAATACAATAAGGGGATTCCTAAAAAATCAAGATTCACAGTTAAGGGCTATGAGTGGCTAGGTGATGCAATAAAGGATGTAGATTTTAAAAAAATTAAAAAGGTTGAGAAATTATCTAAAACACTTGGGATCACCCCATCCCAGCTGTCAATTCTATGGTGCCTGCATAATAAAAATGTAAGCACGGTAATATTGGGGGCATCAAATCTAAAGCAATTGCAAGAGAACTTAGATTCTTTAAAGTATAAAGAATTAGTTACTTCAAAGATTATATCAAAAATTAACGGCTAGTATCAGAGTAATAGTTTATCAGTGAATTATATACTTATTTCTAGGACCGTCACCTTTTAGAGGAATTGTGAGCCAATCCCCTCTACCTATCTTTTTTGCCATTGGCCATGCATGATACATACTATCAAAAGTTACTAAATAAACTATCCCCAATGAAGCTGACTGAAATTGTTTCTCTGGAAGCCATGCCAGAGATATAATTCCTAATCCACAACTTAGCGATTTTCGAATTGCTAAATAGCAGGTAGTAGGATACCACAGCCATGCTGCTCTATTATTATAATTATCAGTTCGAATTAATATTTTATCGATTTCATCTAATTTAAAATCAATTTTCTTGTGTTGAGTAAAATAAAATTTTTGTTTTATATCTTTAACTCTAAGAATCTTTTTATCACTATCATAGCCATGAAAAAAATATTGTCTTTTATTGTTATTGATTTTAATTAAATCACCCTTGGAAATAATTATTGATGTGTTCTGGCTCTTTAATTCTATGGAATTGGAATATGTTGATTCTAGAACTTGTGCATATGTATTTGGAATTAAAAGTACAGACAATAAAAATATGCCCAAAAACTTCTTCATTTATTTAATGCACTTCCCAGCCAGTCAATAAAAAATCGATTGTCTCTCGTTCCTGAGAATACCTATAAGCTGGACCCGCAAGCATTCCTAAACTACAGCCCATCATTGCTAGGCCTCCAGATGAATAGGTCGTATGTTTCGAATTTTCTTCAACAGCTATTCCTAATCCAAAGCCAACTGCACCACCAAGTAGACTCGCTCCAATGGAAGCAACTGATGGTTTTGGTTCAAGTACTAATGAGATATAATCAAGTGTTGTATAATCATACATAAAATCAAGTGCCCCTGATTTAAGATAGATTAAATTTTCCTCATTATTGTATCTTTTAAAGGTATAGTTAGTTTCTTCTAAATTAATTCTAACTTTTGTTCCAGGTCTGATTGATACAATTTCACCTGTTTCTTTATTTTTTAAATTTAAGCTACGTTTTAATATAGACTCTTCTAGCTTATCCTCTAATCCACCAATAATCACTCTACCTAGAACATTACCTAAGATGTTTCCGGCATTATCATAAGCATTAACAGATTTAAACATATCGCTCCAATTAAAATTAAAGTGGAACATGAATATATTTATTGATGATACAATGATTAATAACTTTAATCGCTTCATTTTAATTCCTTAAAACACATATAAAATTACTTAAATAGATAACCTATTTTCAAAAACTCCATCCATAAATAAGTATCGTTAACTTCATCACCATAAACTGGATCATTATCATTGTTAATCAACATATGACGTCCAACATATGCGCTTGTTCCCCAGTACCAGCCTTTTTTATTTAATATACGGTATCCAACACCAAAGGATACGCCAAGCATAGATGCCTCTCTAGTTGGCATATCAACATTGTTTCCAAAAAAATTAAAGTCAGAATCTCTGTAGGATGTAAATCTCCCCCCATACAATAAGTGAAAACCTTTTCGATACTTACGACCAAAATAAAATCTATTGAGCACATCTACATTTAGCATATAGTCATCATCACCAGATTCATTTATATAAAGGCAGTGTAAAGATAGTTCACTGCTTTTACCCTTTGGAAAATAAGATAAACCCCCTATCAATTTTAAACCATCTTTATATAATATTGGAGCGATGGGATTAAACATAACGCCTAATGTTTTGTTCGCAGTTGGATCATCATAGATGACCTCATCTAAGATTCGCTCTTGACCAGCTGAGAGTAGTACTGCCAATGAGTCATTGGAAATAGGTTCAGCTTCTTGAGAGAAAGCTAGCGCAACCAATAAAACTGTGACTATAGTAAAATTTGTAATTTTCATAAGAGAACCTTTTTTCCTTTACAGTTTGTACCCACGACAGGATTCGAACCTGTGACCTACGGATTAGAAGTCCGTTGCTCTATCCAGCTGAGCTACGTGGGCATTGCCCATTAATTCATAAGAATTAAACACCACAAATCTAAATATCATTTGAGAGAAAAAGAAACGTTTAAAGAGACTCCATCATTTTTTTCGGGGAGAAGAAATGCGCTTAAAGCTACCGGAGATTTTGAATTTTTTAGATACAGCACATCAATAGCAGAAACGACTCTATTGATGATTAGGCCAGCAACCGCAAATTCAGCAAATTTTTCAGCAATCAGACTACTCTCTCTCATATTATTAAAATTAATTCTATTATTAGTGCTGTCCCACTGCCAATTGTAGGATGGGTCTTCATAGATATCATCAAGATAATTTGCATTATGGTGAATCATCATATCGTGATTATAGTCATCCATTGAATCGTAGTTTGACATGTTTACAATAAACGCATAGTTTTTTCCATTCATATCTGCGTCTGCGTGGAGAGTGCCGTAGGCTGTATATCTATCTATGTACCATCTATTGAAGCTTTTTCCAAGAAGGTAGGTTGAGATAATTGCCAAATCTGTAGCCATAAATATTTTTGCTCTTTTTTTCTCCTGCATCTTAAGCTCACCCCAGCCAGGAAGGACTAATGAGCGCATAAATTCACCGCTTGCACTTAATCCTTGAAGCATAACAATCATAATTACAAAATATATAATTTTTCTAGACATAATCTTCATACCGAATTCTTTTAAACATAAATAGAATAACTACTACCATCATAAAATAAATAAAAATATCTCCATATTTTACATAAAAGGTAATCTCATCAGATGGATAGACCGTTGAGATGATATTTCCTTTCTTATTTAATTCTAATTGTTGATGAATGTTCCCAAGTTGATCAATAATCATTGATATTCCGGTGTTTGCACATCTAATAACTGGTCTTCGAGTCTCAATTGCTCTGTAGATAGATCTACTGGAATGCTGCTGAGGCTCTGGGGCACTCTCATACCAGCCATCATTGACAACATAAATAAGAAAATTTGCTCCCTGCCTTACAAACTCTCTTGATAGATGGGGAAAAGTAGATTCAAGGCAAATCATCGAACCAAATTTATACTCTCTAATATCAAAGAGGGTATGACTCTCACCATGAGAAAAATTTCCCATCCCAAAATTAAAAATTTCTAGAGAGTTCAGATATTTAGATAGAGGAACATACTCTGCCCCTGGAACCAGATGTATTTTATGGTATAGGCCTATCAACCCGGACTGATCAAAGTATCCAGCTGAGTTGTAGTAATTTATTTTATTACCTATATAATCAAAATATGGCATTCCAGCTAAAAGTTTTGATGAAGTTCCATCCAGCATCGATTTAATTTTATTATAATTTTTCTCATCACCCTGCATGACATACGATGTGACACTGGTTTCTGGCCAGATTATTATATCAATATCCTGATTGATACTTCCTTTAGTTTGAGATATAATTTTATTCATTATTTTATTTTTAGATCCACGTGACCATTTTTCTGATAAATGAATATTGGGCTGAATAAGCAATATTTCAATTTGATTATTTGTATTGATTGTATAAGATTTTTTTATAGCTGTGCCTGTTAATAGTGGGAAAACAATAAGAGCAATTAGAAGTGAGCCCCTATAATAGTCTCGTCTAGAAAGAAAATAATAAATAGATATATTTATAAGTACAATCCATGATGTGAGCCCGTACATCCCAATGTACTCGATATTTTGGATAACATTATTGTACTCTACTAATGAATTTGATAGTGATATCCATGGAAAACCCAAAGTTCCATAGGATCTGATTAGCTCAATAGCCGGCCAAATAAATGATAAAATCCAAATATCTACACCTCTACGATTAAGTCCACACCAGATTAAAAATATTATTACATAGCCACTTAATAGAATAATAACTGACAGCAACATGGTAACAGAGGCGATCACTGGAGTCGTCCCTATATTGAATGAAATCCAGTAAACAGTTACAATACTATAGATAAATCCCCATACCGCTCCATATTGGATAGCTTTTTTATATGACTTTAAATTTAAAAGCATTGGGATAATGGGAAGTAATGCAAAAAAAGATAGGAAGCCATACCCGATTGGATGCTGTGATATCCCCATTAATATTGCTGATAATACAATCATCTACTATCTAAAAATTCTTGAAGTATTATGGCTGCTGAGGTGTCATCAATCATGGCCTTATTGTGTCCTGTTTTTACACCCTGCTGTATTAATGAATTTGTTGCTGAGACTGAACTCAATCTTTCATCAATGGTTACAACCTCAATGTTAATATTTTCGTGCAATATCTTTATGAATGAATCTACTTTTTCAGTTTGTTTTGTTGTTTGTCCCTTCATTCCAACTGGATAGCCTACAACTATTGTATCGACATCCTTTTTTTGGATTATCTTTTTAAATTCATCAAAAAAAACATCATCATTCTTTAATGTGATAAATGGTTTTGAAATAATTTTGAGCGGATCAGATAAAGCTATGCCAATTCGGACATCTCCATAGTCAATTCCAAGGGCTCTGTTCATTTGAGCTCCTTTTTAAGTTCAGCTTTAATAATTTTTCCTGCTTTAAAAGTTAATTTTCTTCGAGCTGGAACCTTATAAATTTTGAGGGTCTTTGGATTTCTTGCTTTATCTCTTGGCTTTGTTGGTTTTACTTCAAATACACCAAAATTTCTAATCTCAATTCTAAAGTTTTTATCAGATTTAAGTAGATGCTGTTTGATCGAATCAAGGACTATCTCAACCATTACTTTTGATTCTTCTAAAGAAATATTATTATCAAATTTTATTTTTTGAATAATATCATCTTTTGTATACGTAATTTTTTTCATCTTCTATTTATTGATATAATGTTAGTCAATTGCTTTAATTTTCTAAATAATCTCTCAAGTTGACGAGTATCTCTAACTTGAACAATTAATATACATGTTGCAAACCCATCATGTGCGCTCATATCTATGCTTTGTATATAAATATTTAGCAATGAAACTTTTTCAGAAATATCCTTTAATAAATGTTTTCTATCTGAAGCGGTAATGTTCAATCTGACTAGATAAGCTGAGTCATTTTTAATATCCCAATCTACATCAATAAATCGATCTTCAGTCTCCAATACAGGGATATTTGAACATGTACTACGATGAACCGTTACACCCTTTCCCCTAGTAATATAGCCAACTACCTCATCTCCAGGGATAGGGTTGCAACATTTTCCGAAATTAATGAGCGTATTTGAAATTCCACCAACCTTAACACCTTTCGTCTGGCCCCTTGCTCTATCAATAAATCTTTGAGTAAGAGATGATTCTTTCTCCTCTTCATTCTCTTCTAAATTTGGAGCATACTTTGAAATTAGTTCTCTGGTTGTAATATGCCCCTTCGCAAGCTCAGAACATATAAGATCAATAGTATTAAGGCCCATCAAATTTGGATTTTTTTCAATTTCTTTTATAAGGTGAATTTGTTTTACCCTTCTAAGTGTTTTCTCAAGTAATTCCCTACCTAACTTTATAGATTTTTCATTGTTGTCTTTATTGACCCACCTCTTAATATGTGTCTTAGCTTTTGCTGTTTTTACAAATTTAAGCCAAGCGTGACTAGGTGTTTGTTTTTTTGAAGTTAATATCTCAATACTATCACCACTATTAAGTGTTGTATTGAGTGGGACTATATTTGAATTTACTTTTGCTCCTATACAGTGCATCCCAACTTGCGTATGAACTTCAAAAGCAAAGTCAATAGGGGTAGAACCAGTTTTTAATTGAACAAGATCTCCCTCAGGGGTAAATACAAATATTTCATCTTGAAATAAATCAATTTTTAATAGTTTGAAAAATTCTTTGGGATTTTTATCTTCACTTTGAAGGTTATCCACTAACTCTCTTAGCCATTTTAGATGTCTACTGATATCCTTTTCTTTTTCTGAAACGACAGAACCATGCTCCTTATATTTCCAATGTGCTGCGATACCAATTTCAGCAGTTTGATCCATTCTTTCTGTCCTAATTTGGACTTCAACCATTTTACCTGATTCTCCAATTACTGTTGTATGAATTGATTGGTATCCATTCCTTTTTGGAGTTGCAATATAATCTTTAAATCTATCTTGAACAGGAGTATATAATTGGTGAATCAATCCAAGCGCAGCATAGCACGCATCCTTCTCACTTACTATGATTCGTATTGCAAATAAATCGAAAATTTCATCAAACTCTTTCTCTCAATCTAGCATTTTATAGTAAATAGATGAGAGATTTTTTGCTCTACCAAAAACTTCTGCCTCTAAAGAGAATTTAATTAATTCTTGTTTTATAGGGTGTATAAATTTATTGATATAATTTTCTCTTTTTCTTTTTGAATCTTTAATTTGTTTCTTGATTTTTTTATGAACTTTAGGCTCTAAGGTTTGAAAAATAATATCTTCCATTTCAGATTTTACATTATTCATACCTAATCGATGAGCAAGCGGAACAAAAATATCCCTACTTTCTTTTGCGACTCTAGTCTGTTTGATGATAGGCAAATGAGATATTGTTCTTAGATTATGTAATCTATCTGCAAATTTAATGATAATTACTCTAATATCTTTAGCAATAGATAAAAACATTTTCATGAAATTCTCTACTTGTTTTTGCTGTCTGCTATTAAACTTTATATCAGATAGTTTTGATACTCCTTCAACTAAATTTGCGATTTCCTCATTAAAATGAGTTTTAATCTCCTCCTTACTTAAATCAGTATCTTCCAGAGTGTCATGCAATAAACCTGCAATGACAACATCTCTATCCATATTCCAGCTAGATAGCTGGACTCCAACAGCAATACAATGACTAAAGTATTCTTCACCTGATTTTCGTAATTGCCCTTTATGTGCAGTATATCCAATATCAAATGCATCTTTAATCATTTTAATATCATTTTGATGATCAGAGTTATCTTTATGCAATGAAAGATTTTGAAGAACTTGGTTATATTCTTTGTCTGCAGAAGAGTTACCTCCTGTTATAAGATATTTAATCGTATTTAGTACCATACTCTAGGAAGGAATATCAACATCTTGATGCCTATGATCAAGATTATCAAATTTGGCAAAATTTTCAAAAAATGCAAGATCAACATTTCCTGTTGGACCATTTCTATGCTTAGCAATTATTATTTCTGCTAATCCTTTATCTAATTCATCTTTAGAATAAACATATTTTCTATATATAAATAAAACAATATCTGCATCTTGCTCAATTGCTCCACTCTCTCTGAGGTCAGACATGATTGGTCTATGTTCAGATCTACTTTCTACCGCTCTAGATAACTGAGATAAAGCAACAATAGGAATATTAAGCTCTTTTGCTAATGCTTTTAGTGATCTTGATATAAAGGAAATCTCTTGTTGTCTGCTTTCTGACCTTCCTTCTTGATTAAGTAATTGTAAATAATCAACAAATAAAATATCTATATCTTTTTCAGATTTTAATTTTCGTGCTTTTGCTCGTAACTCAAGAATATTTAATGATGCTGAGTCATCTATGTATATTGGTGCCTCTGATAATGTCCCTGCGGCTGTGGCAAGGTTTTTCCATTCACTCT
>CAZHKH010000067.1:0-8588 GCA_964532515.1 uncultured bacterium | reverse complement strand
CCCCGGACAAACGGATTATGAGTCCGCTGCTCTAACCAACTGAGCTAAGGGCCCTTGGAACTAACTAATTTATTATATACTAACTATCTTTTCATAGCAAATATGATATCAATATACTGGTTTTTATTTAAAATGGTTTTGTATTTTAAGATACTATGCTAGACATACTATATAATCTTGATTTTCAAATTTTATTATTTATAAATCAAACGCTTTCAAATCCTATTTTTGATTTTATTATGCCGCTTTTTGATAAAGTTAAAAATTGGATTCCATTTATTCTTATTTTTTGGTTACTTCTATGTTATTTAGATAAAAAAAATAGAAAAAAACTTCTAATACTTATTCCACTTGTCATTTTAATTGGAGATCAAATCGGTAAATTTATTAAGCATTTAGAGTTTCGAGATAGACCGTGGGTCAGTCTAGGTGAATTTATCAATCATTTAGGGGGAAATGGTGGGAAACACTATTCATTTCCATCAAATCATGCACTGAACATAAGCAGCATAAGCATTATTTTTTCATCAATCTATAAGGATTACTCTAGATACATATGGTGCTATGCAATTATCATTATTTTTTCAAGAGTATATATCGGAGTACACTATCCATCAGATGTGCTAGTAGGAGCAGCTATTGGAATTTTAGTTGGCATTAGCTGCTTCAAATGCTATGAAAAAATAAATTAAAATGCTTTTTTAGAAAAAGTCACTTCTGAACCAGGTAAGGTATATAAAGTTCCATCTAATGGATAATCACACATATCAAAATCACATACCCCATAATATAATTTATTTGCCTCTATACATTTTTCATCTAAAATTTGTATTGTTTCATTTTCATAATTAAAGGACCAAAGGCCCACCAAATTACAAAGTGATGAATCTTGCATTGTTTCTACGAGCTTGCCTGAAGATTCATAATGAAGCTCCATATGATAATCAGATAAAACTCCATTCCATAGTCGAACTTCATCAATATATCCATGCCATGGATTATTCACATCATTTTGATTTCCATTTGCCCCAATTAGAAGGTTAGCTCCTTGAATCATAATATCTGCCTGAGTTGAGTATGCAATTAAATTATCCAGATAAAATTTAATACTATCACCATCTGAAGTAATCTGAAGCAGATGAAATTCATTTGAATCAGTGAAGTTTACATTGTCAAATATAATTTCTTGTTCATTATCATTAACATAAAAACTAAGGACATTATTAACTGAAGGGTCATTGTGGATAGAAAGAATGATGAAGTCATCATCAAGCATCTCATCAAGAATCCCATCATTCGTACTGTCTACTTCATCATCATCCAGCAAGCCATTGCAGTTACTATCAATAAAATTTTCGGCTTGTCTGCCAACTAGGCTAAAGAGAGTTCCTGATACATTTGTTTGATTACTATCTCCACTAAAATAGATTTCAAATGTAAAATCATCATCAAAAACACGAAGTCCATTATCACAACTATAGTTTTGATTATCTATATTTATCCATCCACCCGCGTTTAGATGAACAGATCTATAATTATCATTATTAGGGATAAAAATCTCAGCACATGAACAGAATAACAGGAACAGTATTATTCTCATAGTCTTGTGTCTCCTTGCACTACTTCCGAAATAATTTCCTCGCCATAATTATTATATGTTCTTATAAAGTAGTACCATTTTTTTCCAGAACCAATTGAAAGCCTATCTTCAAAATAATCGAGATTTTTATTTATAATTTCTACTAATTTTTCTCCATCACTTTCGATTGTTTGTGTTGAGGCTGTAGCGATATCACTTCTCCATATTTCATAGGAGTAAAAATCATCATGAGTATAAGTTTCCCACTCTAACATAATAACATCTTTAAAATCATCAGATACATTTAGATTGAATAGGTGATTAGATATTGGATTTATCATCTCAGAAACAGCTGGACTAATAATACTGTATCTATAATTTTCAATATTATCGGAATCTTCAACTTGAACCTTTATACTATAAAAGTACTTATAGTCAGAAAATATATTTGTTGTATCTATAAAATCAGTATTAGAATTATCTCCCTCATATATTATATCCCACTGCCATTCATCTTGCTCAGGCATTCCATTTGATGGATTTATTAATAAATTAGGATTATCATCATTTTCTTCAATATGGGCTCTATAGACAATCAAACTACTGATATTATTTTCGCTACTTGCATCCCAGCTTATGTGATGCTCAACTGGTTGAGAATCAATTAATATATTAGAGACAGCTGACATAGGCTGAGTAAAAAATTGTATAGTATCTGATGATATATAACTTTCATCTGTAAAGTTTGCAACAACACATATTTTAAGGAATGTTCCAGCTGCAAAATCAATAGAGTAGATAGTATCTGAACTATTAGTAATAAAATCTAAATCTTTTGGACTATTTTCCTCCGGATTATTCAAAAAAGTGGTAACATCTTGAATATGATAATTAGAAAAAGTTATTGAATCATTTTCTTCCCATTGATTCCATTTAATGTGTACTTGAGTTATTGATTTTGGTTCACTATCATCCAAGCTTAAATTTAGTGAATAATTTAAATCTGATATATATTCATTAGATATAGAGTCAATTGGATTTTCCTTACATGATAACAATAGAAGCATAATAACGAAAAGTATCTCTCTCATGATTGCATGCCTTTAATTGAATTCATTTTATATTGAATTTCAGTAATTCTAGTAATAAGCTCAGAATTATCCTCGAAAGATTCCTCAGCATCCTTTAACATCTGTCGGCACTTTTCTAATTGTTCTTTTAAAAAAATATGTTCTAATCTTTGGATGCAATTTTTTGCCATACTGATAGATGGAATGATTCTATCAACTTCAAATGCAATGCTTGCTAATTTATGATGGTCATCTTTTGATTCAAGTTGATCAAGTATAATAGTTGTATCAGGTTCAAATTTAGAATTAAGGTGAATATAGATTTGCTTATAAATTCGTTTAGATTGTTCACTTCTCATCCAGTCTATATTTAGATTCTTATATATTTGTTCACGTATTTTTTTATCTTTTGAAAAACATAGCATTAATAAATCATCTTCAATGGAAAGATTTTTAGGAGGTATTTTTTCATCCATTTTTTTATATTGATTTCTCTTTTCTTTTTTTTCAATCAAAGAAAGATAGTTGTTCCTGATGCTTTCAAATGAAATATTTGTACAGCTAGAAAGTAATTTTAAATTTATTTCTGCAATCACATTATCTTGAATTTGTATAAGTTCTAAAAGTGTTTCATTTATAAAATCTGCTATATTTGCATTCTCTTTTTCTTCAAATTGTTGGTGACTAAACTCAATTAGAGGCAGTGCATTCTTCGCAGATTCCCTGAATGGCTCAGGTCCTGATTTTAGAACCCAATCATCGGGATCAAGCCCATTGGGAATTCTAATGACAGATGGATTCATTCCATTTTTTAATAGAACGTAACCAGCTTTAATTGCAGCTGATATTCCCGCGCTATCTCCATCATAGGCAATCAATACATTTTTTGTTAATCGTTTAAGCAAATGGGCGTGCCCATCTGTAAAGGCAGTCCCAGATACAGCAACAATATTTTTTATTCCTGATTGGTAAAGTTGGAGAAAATCTATATAGCCCTCAACAATAATTGCGCTATCTAATTTAGATATGTCATTTTTTGTTACATGCAATCCATAAAGGACCTTACTTTTATTATATATTTGGGTTTCTGGAGAATTTATATATTTTGCATTTTCATTTTTATCAATAGCTCTTCCTGCGAATCCAATTACTTTTCCAGTAATATTGTATAGAGTAAACATAATTCTATTTCTAAAACGATCTATGTAGCCAGATTTGGTGTCAACAAAAAGTCCACAGGACAACATAGATTTTGAGTTATAATTCCCTTGCATTTTTTTCAATATAACATTCTTTTCTTTATAGCTTAGCCCTAATCCGAATGCATTTATTGTATCTAAAGTTAGTCCTCTACCTGTTAAATGAGATAGGATAGAACTGTTATTTGAATCAAATAGATTTTTTTGATACATAGATAGTACCTGGCCATTCATCTCGAAAATATTTGCGGTTACATCTTGACCCTTTGATATTGTATGGGTTTCTTCAATTTCAACACCATACTGCTCAGCAAGATATCGAATACTTTCAACAAAATCTAGTTTCTCAATTTCCATAATAAAATCGATTGAACTACCCCCTGAACCACATCCAAAACATTTATAAATTTGTTTTTCAGGATTTGCAGAAAATGAAGGTGTTTTTTCATTATGAAAGGGACATAATCCAAAAAAATTTCTCCCTCTTTTTTTCAATTCAACATAGGATGATATAATATCAATTATATCTGCTCGATTTCGAATTTGTTCTATACTCTGTTCTGAAATTTTAGCCATAATTAAAAAATACAATCATTTTTTTGAAAATTCTACAATTGTTATTCCACTTCCACCTTGGTCTAATGGAGCAAAATAATATTTGCCTATGTGTTTTAGCTCACTCAAATATTTATGAACAGCCTCCTGTAAAGCTCCTGTCCCTTTTCCATGCAGCACATCAATTGATTCTAAATTTGATAATAATGCTTTATCTATAAAAACATCTAGACTTTCAATAGCCTCATGGGCTCGCATACCTCTCAAATCAATTCTCTGGCTATCAAGTGTTTCGACATTGTATTGTGTAATATATTTTTTATTTTGGATTGGTCTATTATCTTGACCTGATGGGATTAGTTGCTCAATATTTACTGATAGTTTTTTATTATTTATATCAACTACCACATCATTTGTTTTTTTATTTATTTTTATTATGGTTCCGCTTTCATTTAAATCCTGGATTTTAACAATATCACCAAGAATGTAATCTATTTTTTCTATATTTTTTTTTAATTCATAATTATCATTAATAGGAGGCAGATTCTCTTCTATAAATTTTTTTGCTTCTTTGATAGACTCTTTATCAGCATTACTTTTTTTAATACTCTCTACTAATGACTCTATTTTTTTTCTATATCCTAAAATTTCTTCTCTTAGTTTAGTTTTTTGGTCTCTAGATATCGCTCTATTTTTTTTAGAGAATTCTTTTTTTATTTCATCCGCATCCTTCTCTTTATTCTCTAGATCTTTTTTAATTAAATCAACTTTACTAAGCTTTATTTTTAACTCTTTCTGCTGAGCATTAATTTCTCTTATTAAATTTTCCATTTTAAATGATTTATTATTTAGTTTCTTGCTAGCATCAATTATTATTTCTTTATTAATTCCCATTCTATTTGCTATCTCTATCCCATAGCTTGAACCAGGGATTCCCTGAATAAATATAAATGTAGGCTCAATATTTTTTTCATCAAACTCCATACTTGCATTCTCTGCATTAGAATTTTCATTTGCCCAGATTTTAATAGGAGTTAGATGGGTCGTACATAAATTAAATGATTTATTTGATGTCAATTTATCTAGTATAGATATAGATAAAGATGCTCCAATCTCTGGATCTGTTCCCGTCCCCATTTCATCGATAATAATTAAAGATTTTTCATTTGATTTTTTGATAATTTTTGATATTTCTTTCATATGTGCAGAGAATGTAGATAGATCATCATCTAGTGATTGTTTGTCTCCAATATCAGATAAAAAAGAGTCAAAAATTGGTAAAACAGCCATTTTAGCAGGGATATAAAGACCAGATTGAGCCATTAGGCTATATAACCCAATTGATTTGATTACAATAGTCTTACCCCCTGAGTTAGGCCCTGATATTATGATTGTTTTGTGTCGGCTATCTGATGAAAAATTTAGAGGGACATATTTTTTATTAGTTAACGTAAATAGAGGATTAACAGAATTCTTTAATAAAATTTTATCTGAAAATTTTGGAATAATTGCATCAAGCTTAACAGCTAGCATAGCTATTGTACAGTGGATGTCATAGTACTTTATTATTGTGTATATATCATCTACTAAATTTTTATCTTCTGCAATATTCGAGGTTAATTTTTTTAATATTTTTCTTATTTCTTTTTTCTTTTCTGAAAAGTGATCATTGAGTTCATTATTTAATTCAACTAGAGATAGTGGTTCAATAAAATATGTTTTTTTTGTAGCGGAGAAACCATCCACTATTCCCTTAACTTTATTTTTGAATGATGCGATAACCGGAAGAGTGACTTTGTCTGCTCTATATATAATTTTATTTTCTTTTAGGTAGCCAAGCTTACTATATTTTTTAAGCTCTAAATTTATTTTTTTATCTATCTCTTTATATGTGTTATTAATCGATTTAATAATTTTTCCTAATTCTTTTGATGCATTATTTTTAATTTTATTATTATCATCGATGATAGATTCTATTTTTTTTAAAATGGAGGTTGGAATATCTGAGGATTTTAATTTTGAGCCCCATAATTTAAAATGATTACTCTTAACTTTCTTTTTTATAGTTATAAAGTAATAAAGTAAGCTCTTTAGCTCTACTATTTCTTCAATATCTAGGAATTCTTCTTTAATATTTAATGATAGTAGTATCTTATTGATTTGACCAACTCTAGCATGAGGTAGATTTTCTTTTCGGTGGAGAGATTTGACGAGCTCATCACTAAATTTAAATTCATTATTTAGATAATTTTTATCATAGGTAGGTTTAAGAGAAATAAAGTAATTATGATTTTCCTCGCACCTAGATTGCTCTGAAAGCCACTGTCTTATGTGACCAAAACCAACATCAGTAATAAAAGAATTATCTAGATATATACTATCTCCCATAGTCTACAAGGATAGTTTTTACAGTATATATATACTTAAATATAGTTGAGGTGTTCAATCTCTCAATTGTATTTTCTTGTACCTTAAAGCTGTAAAATAGTATTGATAAAATTATTGCCAATCCAATTATACCATTAATTATCCCAAAAACACTACCCAGGATTATATCAATTATTTTATTTTTATTTGAACCTTCAAAACTAAACTGCAATATGTTGATAAGAAGCTTCAATAAAAAATAAAATACCCCAATTGATGCGAAATATACTATTGGTTTTGTGTAAGTAGATAATCCAATATAAGGAATTAAAAAAATTATTAACTCAATCAATACAATTTTTGTGATTAGAATCGAGGAAACAATAGAAATAAATTTATTTAATTGGATATTAAATCCGCTATACTTCCCAAATAGGCCAAATAAAATAATTAAAAAGATTAATATAATATCTAAAGGATTCAAGCTAGTTTTTCTTTCACTAATTTGCTAACCATTGATCCATCCCCTCTTCCATTCATTTTTGATATGGCCATCCCCATAACCTTTCCCATATCTTTTATTGAACATGCATTAGAGTTTTTTATAACATCATCAATAATTTTTTCCATCTCCTCTTCTGATAAAGGTGTAGGTAGAAATTCATTTAAAATTTCTAATTCTTCTTTTTCTTTACTTGCTAAATCTTCTCGCCCTCCATCGATATATTGAGCAATTGAATCTTTGAGCTGTTTAGCTATAGATTGCAGAATTTTTAGGCTTTCAGGTTTAGATAGTGAATCCTTTTTTTCAATTTCTTTGGCTTTAAGTTTTGCAAGAAAGGTTCTAAGTGCAATAATTCTATTTTTATCCTTACTAATCATTGCATCCTTTAACTCAGCTTTAATGCTATCTATCATATTTTCTCCATTAATTTAAAATTATAGTTCTGATTAGATAAAAAAACAATATAAATTACAATGGAATAATTAATTAATTAATAAGGATTATATGGACCAAGAATTAAAAAAATTAATTTCTCTTCAAGATGTTGATGGCCAGATTAATGATATTGAATCTCTAGCAGGAGATCTCCCTAATAGAGTAGAAAACAAAGAGAACCATTTGAAGGATATTCAATCTCAATTAGAGTCCATTGATGAAAATATAGATACTCTAGAAAAAGATAGTAGGAAGGCTTCGGCTGATATTGAGGATAGCCAAACAAAGCTTAACAAATATAAGGATCAGCTATTTCTAGTAAAAACCAATAAAGAGTACGATGCTTTGAACCATGAGATTGACCATCTTAAAGGGATAGTTTCTACTTGTGAAGAATCATTACTATCAATAGAATCTGAGATTGAAAGCAAAAAAGAATCAAAAAAAATAAATGAGACAGAAATTGAAGATCTAATTTCGTCCCTCGAAGCCGATAAAAAGCATCTTGAAAGTGCGTTATCTGAATCTAGCGGTGAATTAGAGAAATTAAATGAAAGTAGAAAAATAATAGTAAATAATATTAATAGATCTTATTTATCAAAATATAATCAACTAAAGGACACCCGAGGTTCTGGGGTGGCATCTCTAAATGGAAATTGCTGTGGAGGCTGTTTTAGCACTCTGCCACCACAAATGGTAATAGAAATCAAATCAAATGATATTATACATTCATGCCCTTCATGCTCTGTATTTATGTATTTTGAAGAAGAAAATGTAGAAGAATAAAATTTTAAGGTTAGCCGGATGGTCGCTCTTTTAATTAAGAGAGGAAAGTCCGAACTCCGCAGGATAGGGTGCCTCCTAACAGGAGGACTTGT
>CAZHKH010000066.1:0-8590 GCA_964532515.1 uncultured bacterium | reverse complement strand
GCTCCATTGTTATGAAAATTATTATTATATCCTACTATGATGTAGTAGATAATAATCATATATAGCATCATATATCCAAGAAAACCTAAAATTCCATTTTCTAACCATGAAATTACAATAGAGTTATGAACTGCAATTCCAGTTATATTTTGAGAGTTACTTAAGCCATACCCAATATTGGGACTATGATTTATTAGCTCAAAAGATTTATTTAAAACCAATAACCTTTCCTGAGATGAAGCTGACCTAGATGCATCAAAAATAGTACTATAACGTTCAATTGAATTCTCAAAAAACTCTGGAAAAGAGTTGTAGGCGAAAAAAAGGATAAATACAAAACACATAGCATAAAAAATAGTATTGAATAAATTATATTTTTGAGAATATTTATAATAAAAAATTATGAAAGAAAAAAGTCCAACGAGCAAGGTTAAAAAACCACTCCTTGATGCTGTGAGTATGATAACAGCCAATAGTAATGTGATTATTATAATATTAAATATTTTTATAACTAATCCTTTTTTAGCTATTGTAATAAAAATTAAAATTGGTATTGATTGAGCCATAATTCTAGCTGTGACATTTGGCTCCATTTCACCATATGAGAATCTTATCATTCCCCACCCCTGTTCAACGAGTAAAAGTCCATATGAGTAGTCCTTGCCTGTAATAAAAAATAAGAAAATACCAAGAGTGATCAATCCACTTGTCACTGATAAGACATACAACAATCTCTTTATATATTTTTCTGAAAATGTTTGCAAAAATAATGCATAATAAATAACAACAAATATAAAAATTATTTGAAAAAATGAAAGCAAGCTATCAATGGGAGAAAAAGCAAAATGCACCGAAACAAAAAAGCCAGTTGAATAAATTAACAAAGGAAAAAGAAAATCATTATTACTTAATAAATATTTAATAGAGATTCTATGGTTAATTTGATAGCTGATTGCAAAGATAAAGGCAACTGAAAAAAATAGATCACTTAGTGAAAAATTATAGATTACATTTACATAATTAAATGGAAGCAGTACTATCGCTAATAACAGAAAAGTTTTACTTATAGAAATCAAAATAATTTAAATGATTACTTTCTTTCTTTGCTTACGATACCATCATAGCAATACATCATAAACCCTGATAAGAAAAATGCAATAAATATAGCAGAAAGAACAATCAGAGTTCTAAGAGGCTTTGATTTTTCTGTTGCGATATCACCGGTATCAAGAACATTTAAAACAGGTCTCTCTTTTAATTCTTCTATTTTGTTTAATTCAAATTGCTGTCTTAAAGTTATATACACCTGTGTATTAACCTCAATACTTCTTGTTAGTCTTGCTCGCTCAGTAAAATCTTCTGGACCTTCCTCAGATAGAGGATGTGTCTTCATGAATTCTGATAACTCTTCTTCTGATTGATATAAATCAGCTTTTGCATTCAATAATTGTTGCTCAATGAACTCTCTATTTTTTGTTGCTTTAAATGACATCTCCTCTGATACATACTTCTGTATCCACTCAGAAATAAAATTTACTATATTTGCTGCTAGTGTGGGGTCCTCCATTAAAACTGATATAGTAATCATTCCTGATTCATGTTCGTACACAGTCATCAATGTAGTGAGATGATCAATAGCTAAATTTTGAAGATGCTCATTGGAAGAATCTCCTGATGCAAATGGCCAAACATTCCATCCGGGACTATCTAACTGCCAATATTTAACTAAATTAATCGGATGATCATATAATTCTGAATCCCATTTTTTTGCAATGATTGCTTTTTTTAATTTTCTGCTATTAACAATATCAGGAAAATTAAACATATTTGCTTCACCTCCAGAGAGATTAAATCCAAACGTTGAAGCAATTCCATCTAAACCAGCAAAGGAACTAGGAAAATTACTTTCATTCCCAGATGGATAAATTGATACGTACGATTTATAGAGCGGAGTCGCAAGTAGGCTATAAACTATAGAAAGGAAAAATGCAGATAACGTTATTCGTAGTATAGATTTAGAGTAATCCTTGTATATACGAAAAACTTCAGCCAAACCAATATTATTGTGATTCATTTAATTAGTATCCTCCCATCACAACCATGAAAGTAAGAAAGAGACTTAAAGCTGAACTTATTGCCTGTGTAATCCTTACTGCGTTATCAAGCTTTGTTTTTTTATCATGCTTTATTCTTTCTACAATATATATAATATCTCCACTCTCTATTTTTTTTATATCGTTGTAATTAATTCTTTGACCTGAATAAGGCTTAATAATAAAAATATCTTCCGTTTCAGATTCCGTAATTCCACCAGCTTCATTTATATATTGTACTATTGTTTTTTTAATATCATAAGAATATAAACCTGGATATTTTACCGCACCAATAATCTCCACATACGGATACTGCTTTGGAATTTCTATAGTGTCTCCTTCATATACCTTGTAAGCTAATATCTTTTCAGTATGTTGTTGACTAGCAGAACTAATGGAAACCTGTTGATTTAATTCATTTATTTTGTATGATTTATGAATATAATCATGAAATTCTTCTCTATTAAAATAATATTCTCTATTATCAATTACTTCAGTATTTTCAACATGATTGAGATTTATGATAGAAATTTTATCCCTATCTGCAAGTAATGTATAGCCACCCGCCTTTTCTACAATGTCTTTTACTGTAGTTCTTCCTTCATTAATGACATAGAACCCAGGGTTAGAAACTTGACCTGTAATTTCTACAAGTTTATGTTTTTTGTAATCATTCTTAATTTTGACATTTACTAGATCTTGAGAGAATAGAGGTGTATTGATAAATTCATCCTTATGAACAAACATACTCATAGCCTCAAAATCAGTAACATACCTAGTTAATTCTACTTTCTCATGATTTGCATTATAAGTAAAACCGCCAGCTAACTCAATAAAATCTTCTAAATTTTCACCATCTACAAATTCATATACACCTGGAGATTTAACTCCTCCAGTAATAGTAATTTGGTTATCTAGTAAATCAAAATATATTAAATCTCCAGTCTTTAAAAATGGGTTATAAGAATCTTCACCTAATAAATTGAATTTCATTAAATCAACACGATATTCTTTTGAGTCTCTAGTTAACACAATATTTCTACGAGACAGTAGCTCTTCAATGTTAAGGGCTGTTGTATCTATTAACGTAGATTTTGAGTTTTTTGTTATTATTTGTTCATATATATCAGAGACTCTATTTACAGGAGTAGATATATAGATTCCTGATTCATCAAATGGGCCTAGAGCTTTAATTTTAAATTCTCGTACTTTCGATAGAGTAATAGAAATATTACTATCATTATATTTTTCAAGACATTTATTCTTAATAACTTTAAACCCATCATTTATTGTTAATCCATCAACTTTAACCGTCCCTACCACTGGAATAAGAATGTCGCCAATAGGTGAAACAAAAAGATTTAAATTAACAATTTGATTTGCTGTTACTATGTTTAAATAGATGCCATCACCTGGGCCCAATATATATTCATCTGCATCTACGAGGCTCTCTAGGGGCTCAGATAGATAGCTTTGCTTGACGGCCTCAGTTTTTATTGATGCAGAGTTAAGACTTCCAAATTGATTGTCTAAGCTGAATGAACCAAAAAGATTTGTAAAGATTACACATATACACAAAAATGCAAATTTCATAGAAGACCTTTCCGTTTTCTTAAAAACCACTCAATTATAAGGGTTATTAATAAAATAAACCAAAACTTATGAAAAGAATGAATATTTAATTCGATGTTAGTTTTTTTGGTTGTTACCTTGGATCTCATTAGCGATTGTAGGGCCTTATAATCCTCTATAGAAAAATAGTTTCCTCCTGATTTTAATCCTGCTACCTTCATATCATTCTCATTTCTATGTAGGATACTTGTTTCAAGTGAATTCTCTATTACCTGAATATCAACAACATTACTTTTATATAAATTTTTATCAGAAGAAAGATTTGCATAAACTTGATATAAGCCTTGATCTAGATTATCTATATATTTACGTCCAGAGATATCTTTTTTGATTTTATTGTATGGAATGATTCTCTGTTTTTTAGATACCTTATCTTCAATGATGATTTCAATTCTAAAATTATCATAAATATCTGGATAGTTTATATCAAGAAACAAATATTCTCCCTCTAAAATTTCTCTTTGTGAGCTACTAAGTAAAATCTGTTCACCAAAATCAATGAATAAGAATAGAGTTTTTGATAAATATTCTTGAAAAAAATTATAGGGGTCATTAATAAAAACTTTTCTGAGCTCAGGAATAAAAACATACAAACTATTCTCCTTTTGAGCTATCGCTACACTAGAGTCTGAATATGCTAGATAAATTTCATCAAAGTTCTCGTTGATGGTTTTTAAATTTTTTCTTACTGGAATTAAATTATCTAATGATTTAGTATCGCTTATGATTTTTTTCCTTTGACTATTGTCTTTTGTAAATTTTTTGTTATTTGGCATAATCATGTTCATCGTATTAAAATCATATGATGGACCCTCAAAATATATAATTTTAGAATCCTTAGCTCTTTTGCTCTCTATTTTATTATATATATCTAAGTCAGTATTTGTAAGAGGAAAATTATCATAAATAAATACTTTAAAGGCATCTAAATCAATATCATCTAAAGATCGATTCCATTTATTTCCTACTTCATACAAATGAATAAGTGATAAATCTGGAATATTCATTAAAATTTTATTTATTGCTTGAGTATTTGGGTTAAGAGAACCAGTAATTAAGAGTGCTTCTTTAGAGATATCTCTAATAATTACCTGAGTTTTAAAAATATTATTTAAATTATTTTGATTAATTGATGAATCTGAAATTATAGCGTCTAAATTCAATACACCTGAGTACTCTGTAGGGACTGAAAGTGTTATATCATATTTATACCTATTATTGCCAGCTGGAAGATCAATCTCTTTACTGTATAACATCAGATTGTCTGACATCAATTTTAGTGTTGGAGTTAATGTCGAATCTATGTTACTATGCAAATGAATTGATAAATTTATTGAATCTCCAGCGGCCGCTAAAATTGGACAATCAACTTTATCTATAGAGATATCACTGTATGCTTGTTGACCTATTCCAATAATATTTAAAGGATTATTTATTTCAAAATCAGATAATCTAAATCCATGTGTTGGATTTCCATCTGTTAAGATAAGATTTAGATGGTTTGGAGTTAAATTTATTTTATTTGCAATCTGATCATAGCGTGTTGAGCTATCATTTAAAGTTAAATCTCTGCTTAATCTTAGAGTATCTCCAAATAAGTAAAAATTTGTTTTATATTCTCTTTTATTTCCCCACTCCTCGATTTCATCTGCATGTGACTTGATTATATCTACTGAAATACTTTCGGAAATACTTTTAGAGTTATCAATAAATAAATTAATCTCTCTGTCTAGCACTTGACTTCTAATATAGAGTAAAAATGGCTCAATAAATAAAATAAGTAATGCAAATAGAGAAATAAACCTCAAGGATAAAAGAGCAATCGGTTTAATTTTTTTATATTTTAAAAATCTTCTGTAATAAATAATACTAGCAGAAAATATAGAAAACAGGAAAACTCCAACAAGGATAGACCCTAGTATATAAAATTTCATCTAAAGTGAAAGATTTGGGTTAGGCTCAAGTGATAAATCAGAACAAAAACCATTATCTAATTTTTCATAGCCTGCCATCGCTATCATTGCGGCGTTATCTGTACACAAATTTAAATGAGGGAAATATATAGATATATTATTTTTTGATGATAAAACTTCAGATTTCTCTCTAAATCTCTTGTTTGCTGCTACCCCTCCAGCTATACTAATTTGATTAATTTCTTCTTCTTTTGATATTCTTTCAATACGATCTAAGAGTGTATCAACAATCGCTTCTTGGTAGCTAGCTGCGATATGATGAATATTTTCTTCTATGGTATTTTTATCCATTTTTCTTATCTTGTATAGCAATGAGGTTTTCAAACCACTAAATGAAAAATTATATTTAGATTTTTTAACACTGGGCCTTGGAAAATCAATGTAAGATGGGCTCCCATTCTCTGAGACCCTTTGTATCTCTGGTCCCCCTGGATATGATAAGCCAAGAAGTCGGGCTCCTTTATCAAAAGCCTCTCCTGCAGCATCATCTACTGTGTTTGCAAGAAGATCATACTTTCCTATTTGATTAACCCTCCATATTTGAGTGTGCCCCCCAGATACAATCAAGGATATAAAAGGAAATTTAATCTTCTTATTATCCATGATATTTGAATACAGATGACCTTCGAGGTGATTAACTCCAATGAATGGTATATTCAGAGCCATTGACATTCCCTTTGAGAAATTTAATCCTACAAGTAAGGCTCCCTTTAATCCTGCGCCATAGGTTACAGCAATTCCATCAAGGTCTTCCAACTTTGTATTTGATTTTAAAAGAGATTTCTCAACAACATAAGCTATGTTTTTTTGATGTTCTCTTGAGGCTAGCTCAGGCACCACTCCGCCATACTCAGAATGTATTTCCTGAGAAAATATAATGTTTGATAAAATCTTATGATCTTTTACGATGGATGCAGACGTTTCATCGCAAGAACTTTCTATGCCTAATACTATCAAAATAATTCTAGGGTTATTTTTCTTCTGTCACATCCTCAGCATCAGATGATTCTGATTCATCAGCATCTTCTGCTGATTCTACCGGAGCATCTTCCTCTGCAGGAGCTTCTTCTTCTGTAGCAGCTTCTTCTGTAGCAGCCTCTTCTTCAGAAGCCTCTTCCACTGCCACAGCTTCATCAGATACACCTTCATCTGCTATTGCATCATCATTTTCATTAGATTCATCTTTAGCCTCTACTTCTTCAGAAGAGTCACTGTTATCCATGAGAATAACTTTTTTACTATCAGAATCTACACCTTGGACTAGAAGATCATATTCCTCACCTATTTTATAGTTATCTTTATTATTGGTTTTTAGAAACCCTTCAACATCATGATCCAAATCAAAGATAACCCCTTTATCTGTAGTTTGAGTTACCCTTCCCTTTATATTTTTTCCAGATGAAAATTCATCAGATAGGGTATCCCAAGGATTCTCTTTTAATTGTTTGACTCCTAAAGATATTTTTATATCTTCACTCGATACCTCAAGAATTTTAACTTCTACCTCATCTCCCACTGATAAAAAATCTTTTGGATGTCTTATTGTTTTAGTCCAAGACATATCAGAGATATGCAATAAACCATCAATACTATCATCTAGATTAATAAAAGCTCCAAATTGAGTAATGTTCTTTACTACACCTTTTTTGATGTCTCCTACTTTGTAGGCTGATTCAATATCATCCCATGGGTTAGAAGTTAATTGTTTAACACCAAGAGAAATTTTCTTTTCATTTTTTTCAACACTAAGGACTTTTGCCTTCACCATATCCCCTAGATTATAAACATCAGATGGATGTTTGATATGTTTAGTCCAAGAAATTTCAGAAATATGAATCAATCCCTCAACACCCTCTTCAAGCTCTATGAATAATCCATAGTTCATCATATTTACAACTTTACCTTCGACCTCTGTCTCAACAGGGAATCTTTGATCAATGTCAGCCCACGGCTCTTTAGTTAGTTGTTTCATTCCTAGAGAGACCCTAACTTTCTCTAAGTCAAAATCAATAACCTTCACCTCAACTGTTTGACCAATATCTAGTTTCTCTGAAGGATGATTAATTCTTCCCCAGGTTATGTCAGTAATATGTAGAAGCCCATCTATACCACCTAGATTTATAAATGCACCAAAGTCTGTTATGTTCTTTACTACGCCTTCAAGGACCATGCCCTCTTGCATCTCTTCGAGAACCTCTTTTCTCTTTTCTTTTAGATCTGATGCTAAAATTTCTTTCCTTGATAGCACAACATTCTTTCTCATTTCATTGAGCTTAACAATTTTAAATTCAAATTCTTTGCCTAGATATTCATCAAAATCAGTGACTGGCTTAATGTCTATCTGAGAACCAGGCAAGAATGCTTGAATAACATCAAGATCTACAACCATTCCACCCTTTATTCTTCGAATAATGACTCCCTTTATAAGAGTTTCATTCTCATAGGCATCTCTAATGCTGGCCCATCTTTTGATAAAATCAGCTTTTTCTTTTGAAAGAACTAGGTTTCCTTTAGTATCCTCAAACTTTTCAACAACAACCTCTAGCTCTTTGCCTATAATTGGAGGATTTTTAAACTCTGATAGAGGTACGATACCTTCAGTTTTAAAGCCAATATCAATAAAAACATCTCTATCTGAAACATTAACAACGTTTCCATGAACAATATTATTTCTTTTAACGTTAACCACTAAATCTTCGTGTAGTTCAAATTTTTCTTCATCATCTTTTTCTTCAATATCTTCCTTAGTGACTGTCCTTACACTTAGGATGTCAGATGATAGATAGTCAACCACAGGCTGCGCTAGTGCCTCTTCAGCCACTTCTTCTGCTGGGGCTTCTTCCTCTGCAGCTTCTTCAGGTGCTTCCTCAGCTGGAGCATCTTCTTCAGATA
>CAZHKH010000065.1:2363-8656 GCA_964532515.1 uncultured bacterium | reverse complement strand
GACATTAACATGCCATTGTCAACTTTTGCAAATGATGCTGAAGTTGCCTCTTGTCCTCTATCGCCTAATATAAGATTTACAATGCCAACGATATCTAGAACATCAACATTTCCATCCTCATTGTAATCTGCAGCAAGCAATGAATCACCTTCAAGCTCTGTTCCAAGAAGATGGATGATTATCGCCTGGATATCAAGAACATTGATTGATCCATCATCATTAACGTCACCTGCTTCCCAACTTTGTGGCTCTTCATCACAATCCACTGGATCGTCTTCTGAGTCAGAAGTAACCTCAATAACAGCACCATATACTCTGTTCATATGATCTGGGCCTAATAAGTCACCAATTTCATTGAATCCCCAGTTAGGCATCTGATACATTAAGAACATAGCGTCTTCACTACTCCACTGTGGAGCATGTGGATACATTTCTTCTGGACCACACCAGATTAATCCTGTTGGACACGCTCCGTGCCAATCTTCAGGGTAATCTGCTGGATCATCCATAGAGTCAGTTGCATTTAGGGGGTTCCACCATGTGGCTCCACCATCAGTAGACTTATAAACATATATGTCAGCACTTAATCCATCGTATGTGTATGTATCATCGCATGGGTCGTCGTTTCCAAAATCATCATAAATTTCGCCGCAGGCATAGTCATTCTTTTTATCCAAGGCAACCCAAACAATGTCTGAGTTATCTTTAGAAAAAGATAAAGAAGCCTGAGTTTCCCAGATATTGGTTGAACCATCATTTGCATTAAACATCCAAGTATCTTGCATGTCTGCAACCTGTGAATAATTCCAACCAGTTTCTGTATTTACCTGACCTGGATTATCTAAATGATCAGAATCAATTGTAAAGTGATACCATCCGGCACCATCAATCCAGAAAATATAATAATCATCAGAAGGCACGACAGACATTAAAATATGAATATTTCCATCTGCATCAACTTTGTAGTCAAAATCATAGTATGACCAGAAGTCCATGATATAATACTCATAGCCTGTGCACTCTTCAGAGTAAACCTCTGGGAATGTACCAATCATATCTAAGAATAAATCGTCGCCTATGTAGTAGAAACTACATGGATCATCTGCATCTGGACCGTGCCATGTTACACCAAAGTCATCAGTAACTTTAAAGATAGGCTGATGGTAGTTTGATATATCACTGGTGCCTTCATCTCCACCAGGGAAAAGTCCGATAATTCCCATCACTCCAAATCCATCATCTGATATACTGATTACAGGGGCTGTATTGAAGCTTCCTGATGCATCACCCGCAACCAGGCAGTTGGCTTCATCTATAACAATCTGCTCTTCGCCCATTACAATATAACCATCATCTATAACCTCTGATCTAAAGTAATAGTTATTGCTTCTTGTCCAGTCAGCAGCACTAACGGCTAATGCCCACTGGTCTGCATCTGCATCAAAAAACATGTCAGGAGACGCTGTCCAAAGATCTTTTGACTCATCCCACAGTAGATCTACAAGCTCGGGATAAGTAAATCCACCCTCGTTCCAACCTACATTGTCATATGTCCAATATAATTGGCCACCATATCCATTGCCAAGACCAGTATACTCATTCCAAAGGGCATAAGGATAGTCATCGCTAGCTAATGCGCTTGGATATCTTGCTTGAGCAGTTGTTTCATTTCCGTTTCCAACTCCAGCTCCGCCACCCCATGGTGGGTTTCCATTTGCATTTAAGTTAAAGTATGCTTCCCATTCTTCACCGTCTTCAGTAACAGCACCACCAAGCTGGCCATGAGTTGTTCCAGCGCCGCAATACTGTCTGTATGACATAACAAAGCTTCCATCATCATTTCCATCAATTGGCCTTGTTACGCTGCTAACCATTCCATATCCGTTTCCAGATGAATCAACTAAAACAGAAACTGCACCGTTTCTATTTGAATGATTGTAAGGTTTATTCCAATACGAAGGGCCTCTCGCCTCTATTGATGGCTCATTCTCTACTAATCTAGATCTATCTAATTTCTGCATTTTTACTTCTTTTACAGATTTAACAGCTACTTCTGCAAAAATAAATGAAAATACAAATAAGCTAGCTAGTAAAGAGATTAAAATACGTTTCATAATACTCTCCTTGGTTTCAGTTTAAATTAATTTTTTCTATCCTTTAATACTTTTTTTATTGCAATTAAAGGGGCCGCTTTAAGAAGCCCCTTTAAAGGTAATTTTACTTCAAAATCATCAAATTAATTGATAATCATGTTCACCATCTGAACAACATCCAGAACGTCAACATTGCCATCTTCATTCATGTCCGCAGCGCAAGCCTGATCATCATCAGGGTCTCCACTGCCAACAATAAAGTTAACAACCTGAACAACGTCTAGAACATCAACGTTACCATCGGCATTCACGTCACCTGATCCGCACTGCACAGAGCCACAATTCACCTCATCAAGAAGCGCTCTGATCATTACATTGCCGGCAACACTTTCCCATGATCCACTTTCGTTAGTCATTGACATTCCAGCATCTGAGCTAGTATCAAGACCTATTGGTCTTGTTGAGCTAAACTCTCTAATTCCAAGCCAAAAATCACCAGAGAGGGTCATGCCCTGACCTAGCAAGTCTTTTTCATTCCAACCTGAAACCAGTCCGCCCGCAACAACCACGCTAAGCTCTTCCTCACCTGGGGCTCCATTGTCATCTGCATAAACTTTAATGTAGAATGCGCCAGCGTCCTCTGTTTGATACCACTTAAATCTATTAAGAAGTTCGCCATCAGAGCAGGCTGTATATTTTACTGCTGTTGCATTTCCAGACCCTGCATTGATTGAGCCTTCTGCAGATCCATCATCGTGTGCAACTTCATGGACAGTATTTGAAAATGGAGTCACAAACACAACCTCAGAGTAATCACTCTCAGTCCCATCACCATATGTTGCAGTTACCTGATAGTAATACTCTTGGTTATTTTCAAGTCCTGTATCAGTATGCATAGCTGCGTCTAATCCAGAAGCAACCGCTGATGGGTCACCATCTCTATATACATTGTATGTTACGCCAGCTCCTGAGTAGCTTATGTTCGCTTTAATGCCCCATTCGCCATCACCAACGCTGGCTCCAGCAACACTCCAAAGGTCCCAGCTTCCACCAGAAAACAGCACCATACTATTTGTTGATGGAGTTGCAGTTTCATCAAGCGATGCATATACTCCGCCCTCTGTCTCATCTACATTTGTAAACTGCGTTGCAATGATGTAGCCATTGTTCATATCAAGATTTACATCAAAATCATTCCAACCTTCATTAAGAGTTATTTCTTGTGTGTGTAGTGGCTCATTGTTAAATAGAGAGCCAAGCATGCCAAACACGGCCAGTGTAGTTGTAGCTCCTGCCTCGTTTGGTCCTAAATGCACAGAAACAGTATTAATGGTTGATGCGCCAACAAGGTCAATTCGCTCTCCTGCAAATGCAGTGCTTCCAGAAGTAGCCATCTGGATGCCTGTTGTAGGCTCACCATTAGTATAATCAAAATCAGCAGTTCCAGAGCCATTCATATCAGTCCATGATAAAGTTACCTCTGAATCTCCTGACTCTGCTGTTAATCCAGATGGAGTTGGATAACTTCCACCTGATTCTTTGTATACTCTAAAATCATCAACAAACATTCCTTCGCCTTCGCCGCATGCTCCTGTTAGTTCTCCAAGTCTAGTTTGGAAACGGAATATTACGTCTTTTCCAGCAAAATCACTGATATCCATAAAAACATTTCCGTTAAATGGAAGTCCTGGTACATACTGCTCCCAGCCATTACTACCTGGTCTAGGGTCATATGTTGTGCCATCATCCCAGTAATCATAAAATTGATCTACCCAAACAGCACCAGAGATAGCCATCGCAGCCTCATCATCTGCTGTATCGCTGAATGCGCCATCAGAAACTACAATATTATCTACCTGGAAACCAGTCGCTGTAGGTTCATCTACTGAGCTGTATGCAGGGTCAGAGTAGAAAGCGAATCTTACGATTGCATCTTCTCCTGCAAAAGCAGCTAAATCAAAGCTGACGTTATTCCATCCGCTAAGACCAGGTGAGTATCCACCCCATCCAGGGCAGTCACCAACAACATTACATTCAAGGCCGTTATATACCATTCCATATCCACAGCCAAAATCATATGGCATTCCAGCTGATTCAAGCATGCTGAATGTTGTGCCACCATCAACTGAAATCTGTACGTTTGCTTGATCCCATCCATCTGTACATGTGCCAGAAACAACCGCTCCTGCTGGGTCTTCTATCCCCCACCACATATCCGCAGATAACGTTCCTCCAGCGGGAACAGTAAATGCAGGGGTGTCAAGGTACTGAACCCATGCATCTAAATATCCTGGAGATCCATTTCCAATATCTTCAAAACCACAGAACCAGTTAGGCCCATCAGTTGAGTTGTAGTCGCTAGTGTGCCACGCAAGTGATGCAATATCTAATATTGATACACCATAATAATCATCTAGATAATTGTCTCCATCACACTCTGCTCCAGGCATATCAAGGTTTAACCAGAAATCAAAGTGCATAGTCTCACCATCACCAAGCTCTGGGAGCGTATAAAGTGGAGAGAATAAATCCCAACTTTTATATGTAGGCTCACCATTCTCATCTGTTGGAAGATAGTCAGCTGCATGGTAGCTAGTTGTCTCACTGTGATATTCAGTGGTATTGGTTGTCCATCCTTCAGACGGGTCCCAATCACCCGCTGTTGTTTCAAAATCGTCAAGAATTAAATCAATTTGCTCTCTAGTCTGATTTGGATCTTGGTGCACAGGGTTTCCATCTAAATTATAAACCTGTGAATTATATATAATTGAAGTCTGCTCCTCCTTTGGTAATTCAACATCTCTAGCTAATCCTAAAGATAGCAAAATTAAAAAAGTACAGAAAATAGCTGAAAAGTACTTCATGCTGCCTTCCTTTCATTGATAGTTATAGAAAAAATATCATCCATAGATATTTTACGAAAAAAAATTTGAATTTAGTATAATAAAATGTAACAATTAGTTAGAACCCTAATCCGACTCCAACTTGGAATGTAGAGTTTAAAACGCCGTAATCTACATATGCGCAATCAAGGGTTATCCTATTGTAATTCAAACCGAATCCTACACTTATACCTGCAGTATCGTGACCTAGATGAGTCCCGAATCTAGCAAATCCTATATTCTTCCAAGAGTATTCCATCCCCATAGTTCCGTATACGGTATAGTCCAAGGCATTAATACCATCTATCGCAAAGGTAAGTCTGTGGGAATCTCCTAAATTAAAAAATTCAGAATTAGGGCCGATAATGTCATTTTTTAATCCAAGACGGAAGGTCAAGGGAAGACTGAATCTTTCTGTTATCCTTGATAATTTTTCATCTGGATCAAGATTAGGATCAACCTCAATTTCTAATCCCTCTCCCTTATACTCAACCTGAGGGCCAAAATTACTGACTGACATACCTAAGGTCATTCCATATATACCGGTATCGAAATTAGAACCTAGATCAACAACAAAACTCTGCATGTAGGTTGTATATATTTGCTCTCTTAAATACTTAATTGAAAAACCAATTTTTAATCGATCTGTTAAAATTTTAGTATAAATTCCTCTTAAACTAAGACCCGTGACCTTAAATGTTTCACCGAATCCATTTGGATTTTCAACAGTAGTCACATTCATCTCTCCAGAGTCCATATAGAATAAGTGCAGTCCAACAAAATCTGATTCTGTTAACTGCGTTGCATATCCAAGAACATTGTGTGTAATCCCAGCAACATAGTTAGACCTTGAAAAGAAGGTGTCTGAACCTTGCACAAATCCGATAGATGCCGGATTATAGGGAGCTGCATAGATTCCATTGCCCGCAGCAACATGTGCACCACCCATACCAATGGCCCTTGTGCCCGTTTCAAGTTTTAACCAATTGCCTGCGCAGGTTCCAACTTTTGTTACTACATCAGGAATATTCCTGAAATTTGCAGACAAGAGTCCCAGTAATAGTGATAATGTTACTAATAGTTTGATTTTTGATAACATGCTCTACCTCACAATGGCAAATTTGCCGATATGTTTATTTTTATAATTTTTATCTTCAATGGTATATATATATAATCCAGGGCCAACCAAGTCTCCATTTCCACTTTTTTGATCCCAAAAATAATTTCCATAATAGCCACTATCTTGAAATTGAATCGTTCGAACCCTCTCACCTGAAACCGTATAAATATTAATTTCACATTCTGTTGGGAGCTTGCT
>CAZHKH010000065.1:0-2353 GCA_964532515.1 uncultured bacterium | reverse complement strand
TGAATTTAAGCTTGTGTTCCCCTGATGATTCATTGTAGCCTGAATGTCTCATGTATGGATTTGGACTAACGGTCACTTCGCTGAGCATTTTAGAACTTACATTTGTCTCTACACCTAATTGAGATAAATCTGCAACCCACTTATCTCCATCAGAAAACCACGTCCATGGCTCAATAATAAGACTAATTTCATCTGCATCAAAATTACTCCAAGGATAAACTGCTTGCCATGGATTCCCATTATCAATACCATCATTATCTGGGTCATATGGCGATCCGGGGGTTACTCCAGGGTTTATGTCTGTTGTTGCAAGCCACTTTGTTTGACCATAAATAACATATTTACCCTCATCATATGCAAAATTTTCATTCCATGGATCTGCATTTAAAAAATTCATCAATACAAAGAAATCATAGCTAAGCTCTAATGAGTATGTTGTTTCAGCATGTGGGGTTGTATTGTATTTTGTTGTGACTATATCCTCAACAAAAATTACATCCTCATACATGGTCCACACACAATCACAGTCTCCCACATAGCTATCAAATCCTTCATCTTCACAGCCGCCTGCAGGTGCGTAGAGAGGCTGATCAGCATCTCCTCCATTATTAAATCCCTGATCAATGTGACGAAGCCCAACATACTCGCCCGTTGTTAAATTTTTAACTCTAAATGGCAACATTGTATTTGTTTCTGAGTTTTGGCAGCTGTAGTCAGCGCTTGCACTTGCTTCTTGGAGAACCTCAAACGCTTCATGCTCTGCTGTTCGGCTAAATTCAATTTGATATCTATAGGGAGGTCTAATGTTAAACGTAGTTTGAGTGTTATCTTAATAGAATTTTAAATTATAATTAATTCTCCTAGATAGATCTTCATCTTCATTGCTAGGAAGATAGCTCTCTCCAATAATAGGAGCGTAATAATCTGACCCTGTTCCTTCGTAAAATATGATATTATCAGGGTCGCTTATATTTAGAATATCAACTGAGTGGCCATACTCTCTCCATGGGTTGGTAAACATCATTCTTGTCCCTGAAAGAAAATCTGTAAAGTTTTGAGAATTACCCAAATCATCTATGTACATTATCTCCATATCCTCTACTGCGTACTCTGGCTGCACAATCATATTCTCATCTGTATCAATGTAAGTGCCCGGAAGAGCTAAAAGTGAATCTATCTCTATATTTAATAGGCCAGAATATGGGATTGAGCTTGATTCTAATGGAGAGCCATCATCAGATAAGTAGTATGCGTATAGTCTGGGGTTCTTTGTAGATAATCCTTCAAAGTTATTATAATCTTCCTCTTCTGCCTGAACTTCAAATAAGATTTTGGCTGGCTCTAATTCATCTAAATTAACAAGCTCATACTCAACAAGAGCATTTCCATAGTTTGATGGGTCAGCAGTAAACACTATATCAGTCAGGGAGGGGTCTGGGAAATCTATATTTCCAGCGTAATACCCTGGGGTAATTGTTATGAAGTTTTTTCCGCCCTCAATATCAATCTCAGATTCCATTGTTGGAAAGCCATTCCCATCTAAGTCAATAAACTGATTTGGATTGGATTCATACCATAAAATTTCTCCTGACGCAGGATCCTGGTAGGTTGTCCAAATTCCAGTATCATACGAAGTGAGTGCATATGTATACTCAACACCATCAACCACAGATGTATCCACAAAAGAGTATGTTAGTCCATTATTCTCTCCAATGTTTATCCAATAAGAATATGGATCATAGCCAGAGACATTAATGTTTCGATTGTTTTCACTGCAGTAATCACTTGAATAGTTGCAATGAGATTCATCTTCCTCTTGAGTTAAATCCCATTGTCGAAAAGGCTTCCAAGCAACAAATGCACCAGTATCATCATATATCTTATCGCTATCAGTTCCCCATGTTTCACCGCCATCAAGACTCTTGTAAAGCTTATATCCCTCAAAATCAAAGTAGCCTGTTAAATAATCTTCAGATTCCTCAGCATAAGAGTCCCAGCTTAAAATTACCTGCTGATGTTCACTCCTTACAGATAAAAATGGTACGACCGGCTGACTTGGTCTTCCAAATTTAACAGTCAATGTATCCACAAGCGATGACTCTGATCCATCATGTACAGATAGTGTGAACTGTAATTCACCATTTTCTTCATCTCCAAAATCAGGTCTTGTAAAGCTTACGACAGACCGATCATCCTCAACACTAATGATTTCGCTTTCTGCTAATATCCCAGATATCTCATTCCATGAGTATGTCAAATAACCTTCATCCGGATCGATAGAACCAAAAACAGAGAGGTATACAACTTGAGAATCATCCCACGCTACATTCCCATTCATATCAATTAAATCTTC
>CAZHKH010000064.1:0-8669 GCA_964532515.1 uncultured bacterium | reverse complement strand
ATTTATCCGCCATTCTTTCTATCTTTTCAAGATCAGAGTATGAAAGCTTAAATAGGTCACTATATTTTTGAATTAGCTTATTATCAATAAGTGAATCAATAAGTTTTTTCCCTACCCCATCAATATCCATACAGTTTTTTGAGACAAAGTGTCTCATCCTTCCACTCATCTGCGCCGGACAGCTATCACTATTGAGGCATCGAAGAACAGCATCCCCTTCAGCTCTAGATACAACGCTATGACATGATGGACATAAATTTGGCAATTGATATTTAGTGCTTTCACTATCTCGTTTTTTAGTAATTACTTTTATTACCTCTGGGATAACATCTCCAGCTCTTTGAATTAATACAGTATCCCCTATTCTAATATCTTTTCTATCTATCTCATCCTGATTATGAAGTGTTGCATTTGATACCATCACTCCACCAACATTTACTGGGTCTAGCTTTGCTACGGGCGTAATTGCACCTGTTCTTCCTACACTAGGAACAATATCAATAATTTTTGTGGTTTCCTGCTGAGATTTAAGTTTTCCTGCAATTGCCCACCTAGGGGAGCGGCTACGTTCACCAAGACGACTCTGATTATCAAAAGAATTAACCTTTATTACAACCCCATCAATATCATAGTCTAAATCATTCCGAATTGATTCCAAATAGTCATAGTATTTAATAACATCATTAATTCCCTTCCCAATTTTTATAAGATTATTCACAGGAAGACCAAGTGTTGGCAGACACTTCATTAATTCCATTTGTGTACTTACAGCTAGATTTCCTTTTAAACCAATCGAGTAGAAATTAATTCGAAGAGGCCTAGTTGATGTTATTTTCGGATCAAGTTGTCTTAGGCTGCCGGCAGCACAATTTCGTGGATTTGCAAAAATAGGCTCATCTTCATCTATTCTTTTTTTGTTAAGCAATTTAAAATCAGAGTGATTGATAAAAACCTCTCCCCTAAACTCAATAATACCGCTAGTGTTAAAATCTGAATCAAGAAGAGTGAGAGGAATTGCCTTAATTGTTTTCAAGTTCCCACTTACATCCTCACCGGTTATCCCATCTCCTCTGGTTGACCCATGTTTAAAGCAACCATTTTCATATACAACCTCCACTGCAAGTCCATCTAATTTTGGCTCCATTGCATATTCAATATCCTTATCCGTATCTAATAATTTTTTAACTCTAGCATCAAAATCAATAAGCTCCTGATGGTCCATGGCGTTTGCTAGTGATAACATAGGGATACTATGATCTATTGAATTAAATTTTGAAGCAGGCTTAGATCCAACTCTTTTTGTTGGTGAATAATCTGATATTAAATTTGGATGATTTTTTTCTAACTGTTCAAGTTCCCTTAGGAGCTTATCATATTGGAAATCTGATATTTTTGGATTATCATACACATAATAATCAATATTATGTTGCTCTATTTGCTTTATAAGAGATGATATTTTTTTCTGAGCATCCATAGATAATTAATCTAGGATGCTAGTATATCGCTCGCCTCTATCACATAATATTGTAAATACAATACCATCTGGATTATTTTTTTCTACCCATTGTTCAGCAGCTAGAATATTTGCTCCAGATGATATTCCTACTAGCAATCCATTATGTAGAGCTAATTCTTTGCATCTATTTTTAGCATCTTCTGTTGATATGGGAATAATTTCGTCGATTTTATCTAAGTCAACTAAAAATTTTGATCCATCACCAATACCCTGTATACCATGAAGGCCTTTTTCTCCCCCGCTCATAACGGGAGACTCTGCAGGCTCTACAGCAATCATCTTTACTCTTGAATCAAACTCTTCAAATCCTCTTTGAATTCCCATAATAGTTCCGCCGGTTCCGGTTCCGGCTATAAACGCTGATATATATTTACCGATCATCAATGAATGATTTAATAGCTCTTTAAAGGTTGTTTTGTAGTGGCATTCGACATTTAGTGGATTACTAAATTGATTAAGAGTAAAAAAGCCTTCTTTTTCAACCATTGCATCTTTAAGTAATATAGCTCCATCAAAGTCACCTTCATCTACCTCAATAAGTTCTGCTCCAAACATTCTCAATAATACTTTTCGTTCTTCTGACATATCACAGGGCATCACAATTTTTACTTTATAATCTCTCTCTGCAGCAATCATTGCCAATGCGATACCAGTATTTCCACTAGTTGCTTCGACGATTGTATCACCAGGTTTAATTAGTCTATTCTCTTCAGCATGATCAAGTATCCATTTTACTGGTCGGTCCTTAATCGATCCCCCAGGGTTTACTGATTCTAATTTAGCGTAGACCTTATCAGAGAGCCTTACAAAGGGCGTATTTCCAATGAAGTCTGATACTAAGCGGGACTGAAGTTCATCCTGTTTTCCCTTAAATATTCTTTTTGTTTCCATATATGAAAATTACCTATTTTTGTATCGATTCTTCTAATAAAAACTGAAGCTTTTTTGTTATTTTATAATCTGATTTCCACCCATTCCAGTAGCATGGAAGAATTCCAATTGCGCTGGAGCAAATGAATGCTTCATCCATATCATCAACTTCAGTTTTATTAATTATTTTTTCTATACAGTCAATATTATTTAATTTTGCAAGGTTCTGTATTTCATATCGTGTAGTCCCTGAAAGTATTCCCAGGCTAAGTGCCGGTGTAATTAATGTTTGATTGTTAATAAAGAAAATATTTCTCATTGAGCATTCTGTAATATTATTATTATCATCAACAAAAACACATTCAAATGCACCATCATTTTCTGCATCTTCAATTGCCATCATATTACCAACATAATTAATTCCTTTAAATGATGGGGAAAAGCGTACAATTGGATATTTAGACTCACTTAGAAAAACTACTTTTACAGGCTCTTTTGGCATACTATATATATTTTTTATAGTGATATAAATATTAGGTGTAATATTATTGCTGGCTCCTGGAGTTCCCTTTGTAATAACCAGTTTAATTAATCCATTCTCTATATTATTTATTTCAACTAGATTGTTAATATCTGCAATCAGCTTCTCTCTTGAAATATGCTCTATCTTAATTTTTATGATTGATAATCCCTTATAGAGTCTATCAATATGACGATTGATCTTTAACAGTTTTTTATTATTAAATCTAATAGTCTCAAAAATCCCATATCCTCGCATCAGACCATAATCATCCACAGATATTAATGCTTTATCAGATCGTTTTATTTCTCCATTAATTTGATAATATTTTATATTCATAAACTTAGATAGATAGTATTTTACTTTTTTGAATTGCTTCCATTCGCTCATCATCAGGGTCTGAATCCCAGACGATTCCTCCACCGACTGGATATTTTATTAAATTATTTTTCAAAGTAAGCGTCCTGATTGCAATATTAAAAATCATGTCACCGTTGTTTAATATAATTCCCATTGCCCCAGTATAAAGTCCTCTTGAATAGTTTTCTATTTCATCAATAATTTCAATGGCTCTTTGCTTTGGGGCACCTGTAATAGATCCTCCAGGAAATAGCGCTTTAAAAATATCAGTTTCATTAATTTTTGGTTTAAGCTCTCCAATAACTTCTGTGACCATATGATGAATTGTATTAAAAGATTTTACTCCAAAAAGATTTTTTACATTGACACTACCAAATTTACAGATTTTACCTAAATCATTTCTAATTAAATCAACAATCATGATATGTTCTGCTCTATCTTTTTCTGAATTCATTAGTTCGTTGAGCAGTTCCTGATCAATTATTTTATTTGGAGATCTTTTTCGAGTTCCCTTTATTGGAGATGATGATATATCATTATTTTCTCGAGTAAAAAATTTTTCTGGTGACATGGTTATAAATTTCAAAGAATCAATATTCAAATATGCCCCAAATTTTGGATCAGCATTTTTTAAAAGCATTAAATACAAATCAAAGGCCTCTCCATCCAATTTATATTCCATGGGCTGGGTATAGTTGATTTGATAAACATCACCTTCTCGCAGGTAATTTTTAATTTGATTAATCTTTGAGTGATAGTGGTTGCTATCATTAATACTTTTTGTTTTTTTAAGATTCAGTTTATTTTTATTAAAATTTAACAATTCATCTTTATTAACTATTTTGATAACAGCAGGCTTTCCAAACCAAAGGATAGGGCTATCCGATTTTAGAGGTTGAAAATTTATATTTGGGAAAAAAATATTTTTTGCATCATAGGATAAAAATCCAACCGCAGCAATTTCAGATGAATCATCTTTCCAGCTAGTAATTTTATTTTGTAGATCCTTTAATATGTTTTTATTGTTGATTTGCTCTTTTGAAATCGAATAGATATCATCAAAACCCCATATCATATAATATTTATTTATTTCAAATGAAAAGAAAATTGCATCTGGGACGCCATATTTTTCTATCTCTCTCATTATTTTTTAATAGGAGATTTTAAAGTTGATCCAAAACTAGTATAAGTTAAAGTTTGTGGAGATGTTATGGTGTAGGAAAAAATTTTCTCTTTTTTTAAAAAATTTAGAAGCCCATTTTTTTTGACATCTTTCAGTGCAATTTTATTTTTTTTGCCATCTACCCTGCTAGTAATCTCAGGTAATTTGGGTGGAGTCCATTTTAGATTAGTTGCAAAAATTTCAAATAAATTATGAATTACATCCTCATCCCAATCAGGATTTACTTTTAGCTCTCGGCTTTGCAGATACAGGTTTTTGCTTTTGAGCTTGCTATAGCCTGATATGGCATAGATGGAGCTTAATTCTGGATATAGGATATCATCAATTCTTTTTTCAAATGTTTTTGATAGAACATTTCTGAATAACCATTTCCAATCATAATCACATAGTGCTGTTGTCCACAAATTAAAATTTTCATTATAATTTTGAGCTTTCAACCAAGATGAATCACTATGCAATACCAACATCTTTGAGAGTATTGTTTTTGAAATTTGAATATTATATAGCCACAAAAGAAATAAAAGTGTAGAAAGAGGGAATTTCTTTTTAAACATTGATGAGTTTAGCCCAGCTAAAATATTAGGGTTGCAGGATGTATCAAACCCCTTGGGTGACTCATCTTTGATCGATATTATATGGCCTCCTACCGCTCTTCCTTGGTGAGGGAGAATATTTAAATCAACCCAAATGATATCATCTTTATATTTTTTTGCTTCATCAGAGATCCAAATTGATTCAAGATTGTAGTACCCTACTAGGTTCCATTTTTTATAGTGATTTAAAAGTGATGCACAAATTAATCCATCATAATCAGCAGAAACAATAAACCGTTGCTTTGATTGATTAATCCAAGGGTATTTTTTAATTATATCATCACGTGTGAAAATCATCACTAAATATTACTACAATTGGTTATATTTATGGTAAGATTTCAAATAAAATATATTTTTAAGGAGAGGGTTATGATTAAAAAGTGTGTAGTATTATTTTTAGCAATAAATATTTCATCTCTATATGCTATTTTAGGTGGCATAGGAATTAATGGCGCCCAAGATTCATTTACTTTAGATGGAGCCTCTTTTGAAGGTCCAGGTGATATTGCGACAGTAACCAGAACTGATATTAATTCACTGGTTGGCATAGGTGGCTTTGTATATTTAACAGCAATTCCATTTATTGACTTTGAAGCAGGGATTAATGTAACTGGCTCACTATATAACTATTCATATGAAGACTTATCAGGAACATTGATAGATCAAGAATTTCCCATGGCAAAAGTAACATGGAATTTATCAGCGCAGCGCCCTATTTTTAAGATTCCGACCATTAGAGTGTATGCTGGGGGCGGTATTAATGGATCTACATATACCGAAATATTAACTTTTGAAAATACAACCAATCTTGATGCGGAACAATTATCCAATACTGACTATATTGAAGATGAATTAGCAGTTTCAACTACAGGCTTTCATCTTGAAGCTGGAGCACGATTTAAACCGCCTATTCTACCACTTTCATTTAATGCAAATGCAAGATATAATTTTATTAAAGATATGGTTCCCGATCAAAATGGGTTTTTAACATTATCAGCAGGGATAGCTTTTGCAATTTAGAGTCAAATCTATAATCACATTTATTACATTAATTCAGTTTTCCTACTCTCAGGATGTGATTGGAGCGGGTCTATTTGGCGATGAGCTATTTGATTTACTCAATGATAATTACCAAACATCAAATACATTGGGATACAATAATGCCAGGGATGTCATGTACTCTGAAATTGACATTAAAGCTGGAAATCAACTAACGGGTGTATACTCTGGGTATACCATTACTTTAGACTTATCTCAGGACCCAAGTACTAACGCATACGAGCAAGGGATAAACTGTGAGCATACATGGCCACAAAGTTTAGGGGCTAGTTCTGAGCCGATGAAAAGCGACATGCACCATCTTTTTCCTACTAAATCAAATGTTAATTCTTCGCGCGGCAATGATCCATTTCAAGATTCTTATGATAACAATACAGATAAATGGTATAGAAATGATTATTACATTGAAACCATTCCTACAGAATATATAGATGAGTATGCTGAAAAATTCAACCCTCCCAATCAGGATGATGAACGTTTTGAGCCACGCGAGGAACAAAAAGGAAATACAGCAAGAGCAATGTTCTATTTTTATACAATTTATGTGGATGTAGCAACAGAAAGTTTTTGGGATCTTCAGGAGGAACAATTAATTGATTGGCATTTATATGATCTTCCTGATGAGATAGAAATAAATAGATCAAATATGATAGCATCCTATCAAGGAAATAACAACCCCTACGTTATAGACCCATCACTTGTTGGTAGAATTTTTATGGTGGATGAGGGGACAATATCTGGTGATATGAACAATGATGGCTCTTTAGATGTACTAGATATCATTACAGATATTAGCTACATCATTGGATCTACAGCGCTAGATTATAGTTTGATTATTACTGCTGATGTAAACTATGATTTGTCGCTTGATGTTTTAGATGTAGTCATACTAGTCAATACTATTTTACAATAAATTTTAAATGGAGAATTAATGATACAAAAATTATATAAACTATTATTATGTTTTTCTATTGGCTTATTATTTGCCCATGGAAATATGAGCATTCAGGATTTAGCAAAGGCGATAGATACCAATACCCCTGATCATCATTTAGTGCAAGATTTTCAAATGGTAGTAATGGGAATGAAAAAAGGTGACCCAGGGTTTGGAAATTTTGGTCCTAAAACAACATTAGTATGGAAGGAGATAATGAGCAATATGAGTGCAGAGCCAATAACAACTAGTAGCGGACTTCAATATAAAGATATTATTGTTGGGAAGGGGGAGTCTCCACAAAAGGGAGACAAGGTGGTGGTTCATTACACTGGGACACTTGAAGATGGAACAAAATTTGATAGTTCTAAAGATAGAGGTAGACCATTTGAGTTTGCTATAGGTGTAGGTCAAGTAATCAAGGGATGGGATGAAGGCGTTATGAGTATGATGCCAGGGGGCAATAGAATATTAACCATTCCATCAGATTTAGCATATGGAGATAGAGGTGCAGGAAAATTGATTTCCCCAGGTGCAACATTAATTTTTGATGTAGAATTAATTGAAGTCAAAAAGAAATTTATAGACCCTGATTTTTCATTACCAGGCCAAGAGATTAAGACTGAATCTGGATTATTGATGATTGAGCATATAGAAGGTGATGGTGTTAAACCTGAATCAGGTCAACTTGTTTTTGTCCACTATACTGGGCTATTACCAGATGGAACCGAGTTTGATAGCTCTCATAGTAGAGGCGAACCATTAAGATTTAATGTTGGTGTAGGAAAAGTTATAAAAGGTTGGGATGAAGCTCTTTTAGATATGAGTGTAGGAAGCAAAAGAACATTGGTGATTCCTCCTAATCTTGCCTATGGAGAAAGAGGTGCCGGTAGAGTAATCCCACCCAATGCAACACTCATTTTTGAAGTAGAATTGGTAGATATTAAATAGATGATTCTTCGAATTTGTGTCTTTTTATTACTGTCATCCTGCGCCAAAGAGTCATATGCTTGGTATGATGGAAGTCTTACTGATGCCTTAAGTCAGATTTCAGGCGATTCAGACAAAATTCTTTTTTTAGACTTTTATTCTGATAACTGAGGAGCATGTGTCCGGCTGGATGCTGAGACATTATCTAACCAAGAAGTGATAGCATTCTCCAAAGAAAATTTTCTTTCTATAAAGCTTAAACCATGGAGCGATCAAGATGCCTCTGAATTATTTAATAGCTTTAACGGACAGGGAATCCCACTATTAGTTTATTTAAATAATGATGGTATTGAAATTGATCGGATTGTTGGTTATTATCCCCCAGATGATTATTTAAGAAAAATAACTGATATATATAATGGAGTAAATACATTTTTATCTTTAAAGAATGATTTTATTTCTGGGTCTAGAAATCCTAGTATGCTATCCAAGTTATCTCAAAAATGCAAATCTCACAGTGATTCTGAGTTCTGTAATAATGTTTATTCATATATAATAAATAATAGCGCTGATATTGATTCTGAATCGGTATTTATATCAGAATTATTCTTTGCGCAAAATCAATTAATAAATGATGGAACTACATCTGAATTAATAATGTTAATAGATAAATATGATAACCTTAACTATCAAAAGGAGATATA
>CAZHKH010000063.1:0-8683 GCA_964532515.1 uncultured bacterium | reverse complement strand
TGCTAATATCTATGGTAATTTGTATAATTGGGCAGTTATAGGAGACATTAGAGGCGTATGCCCTATAGGCTGGCATGTACCCTCTGATGATGAATATACAGTATTGACTGATTTTCTTGGCGGAGAATCTGTAGCTGGTGGAAAGATGAAGGAAGCAGGATTAGAACATTGGGCTTATTATAATGACCAAATTAGTTTAGAAGCAACCAATGAGAGTGGTTTTACTGGACTTCCAGCGGGTCATCGAAACACCAATACTGGGGATTACATCTACATGGGTTTCTATGGGTACTTTTGGTCTTCTACTGAGAATGGTAGTGAACTTGCATGGAGACGGTATCTATCTCACTATAGTTCAGGTATCGCTCGGGATACTTTTGGTAAGCCTAATGGTTTCTCTCTTCGTTGTGTAGCTGACGACTATATTTCAGGAGATATTAATGGAGATGAAATTTTAAATGTTTTAGATATCGTACTAATGATTAATATGATACTAAGTAATGAATATAGTATAGTAGCAGATGTAAATGAAGATGGATCTATTGATGTCTTGGATGTTGTTATAATGGTTAATATTCTTGTAGGTGGTCTGCCTTAATTTAATTAAGCCATCCTGCCTTGGAAACCTGTTGGCTTGCTTATTTTAAAAGACTATTTTATAATTAAACGCGATATTCCTTCCAGCTTCAGGCATTATTGATTTTATTTTTGATAAATGATTTCGATATTCTTCATCTAAGATATTATTAAATTGAATTGTAATATTATGATTACCATTTCTATAGCCTAGTACAAAATCAACTAAAAATGATGATGGCGTGAAGCTTTCAAATTCACCTAATCTATCTTGAGAATGTATTCTAGAAAATCTTAGGTTATAGTTAATCTTTTCTTTTTTATATTCTAATATGAGAATTTGTTTATCTGGATTTATATATGAAAGTGGTCGCTTATCTGTAAGATTTTGACCTCTTACTAAAGAAAAGTCATATGAGATATTAATATCATGGAAACCATAGCTCACATTGAATTCTAAGCCCTTAATTACTGATTCAACGCCTTTGGTTTGATATTTATATAGCCAGCCAGAAGATCCACTCCCCCATTCAATGAAATCTGCTCCGGCACAAGGATGAGATTCTCCAAAAACAAATTCTTCTTCACATTCTCCCATTTTACTCATTTGGTAATAATAGGGACTATAATTGTAGAAGGTAGTTATGGAAGTATTTAATGAATTTACTTTATAGGCAACTGAAGTCTCAATTCCATATATTTTTTCTAAGTTAAGATTTGGTTCTCCGATTTCATAAGAATAGGAACCTAAATGAGGACCATCTGAATATAATTCTTCTATTCTTGGTGCTTTCATCGTATTCATAAGCCACCCATTAATCTCAAATCTATTTATGATTTTTCTGGCGCCTACTGATGATGAAAAATATGAGAAATTTCTATTCCTTACTTCCTCATTATCTAAATTAGAAAAAGAAATATTGCTCTTTTCTGGAGAGATTGATAGATGACCAGCTCTAAAAGAACTTAATAGATTAAAACCATCCAACTCTTTTTCGTTAAAACCGTATATTGAAAAGTCTATTTCATTGGTTCTAGGAGTCCAATAAAAACCACTGGGAACAAACTGCTTATAGCTTAGTTCCGTACCCATTATAGAATTAATCGATTTAAATTCAACCTTTAAATTATTAGTATTTTTTGATAATGCTACTGATGAATAATCTAAATTATTTTCAAATTCCTTGTGCTCATAATCAATAAAATTATATTTGACATCAAATTGTTCAAAATTGAAAAGTGAAATGTCTTTATGAAAATTAATTTGAAATGTATTTTTAACTAATTCAATGTCCACTCCACTGATATGCCCTTCAGCGCTTGGTGGAATGCCATAATCCATTTCAAAATTTTCAAAAATAAAATTTAGATAACTTGTTTCTTTATATTTGGTGAACCCTAATCTATAATTAGATGTTTTGGAGTATGTATTTTCCAGTTCTCCAATCGGGCTGCTCTGATTGCTGGTATATCTATTATTAAATAATAAATTAATTTGATTATTTTTAAATGGGATATAAAGATTCATGTTCGCATATATACCTTGGTTAAATGATTCTCCACCTAAAAAAAATTTCTTAATAAATCTATCAACTCTTATACTTGGATTGTCAGCTATGCTTGTATTTATAATCCCACCTATAGCATTTGATCCATACATTAAAGACTTAGGTCCTCTAATAATTTGGATTTCAGTGACTTCAGCCATCTCTAGAGTTATTGCATGATCAGCAGATGATTGAGATAAATCACCTGTTCTATTTCCATCTTTTGTCAATAAAAATCGATCGCCAGAATACCCTCTTAAAACAGGTTTTGAAGTAACCGCACCAAATGAGCTTACTCCAATATTAGGTTGATTAGATAGAGTCATCGCTATATTCCCAATTAAATTTTTATTTAATTCTTGATCACTTAATAAAATATCTGATATTTGATTGGTTTCTATTTCATGTGAATGGACATGGACAGACTCTAGTTCTAGAGATTGCTTGATTAAATAAATCTCACCTAAATCAATTTTTGTTTTCATTAGATAAACTTGCTGGCACACTTCTTCATAGCCAATCATCCTTATATGTAAATCAACATTTTCTTCTAAATGATTATCTAGATATAATGAGAAATGTCCTTCTTCATCTGTAATTGTACCAATGTTCAAATTATGTATATAAACACTAACATTGCTTATTGGATATTTTGTTTCAGAATTTAGGACTGAACCTACTACTCTATATGACTGGGGGAATAAAGTCCCCAGCCATATAGAAAAAAATATTAATAATTTTAGAGTATTAATATTATTCTGCAACTGTAACACTTATAGGAAGTGATGTGTAATCTGGATGATCATTATGCATTAGTGAAATAGTAAATGTAGTGGTTCCAGATGTTAAGCCAACCAACTCAAAGCCTGATTCATGGTGCTCCTCTTCATCGTGATCATCATCATGCTCTTGCATTAAAATTGATATGATGTTGGAATCGGTAATTTGAGAAGCTAGTTCATCTTCTTCACCCTCTTCGTCTTCATGCTCTATTTCATCACCATCGTGATCTAAAAAATGAACAGATAGGTCTAGAGTGTCCCCCACACTTAGAGTCAAATTGTTAGTAAGGACTGCTCCTTCTAGCTCTCTGTATACTTCTACCTCATTAAGCTCTAAAGCAAGTCCATCTGCATCAGTGTGATGATCATGGTCATCAGAAGAAGCTGGATCGCTGCATGCCGATGCAACTAGAATAATAAACGAAAATACAAATAATTTTGTGAAATTAAATTTAAACATAATAATAAATCTCCTTTAAAATTTAAAAATAGTCAATTAGAAAAAATCAATGATTCTAATTGAATTAAAATAGTAATGTGGTATGATTTTACTTGGAGATTGGGGGAGCTCTAGAAAGGCGATTACTTTTTTGTTCAAATGCAGTAAAGCTAAAACATTCATGTATATGTAAATCTATTTTATTTTTTAAAAAACTTACTTCCTGAAAATCTGGGATATAGTTACTACTATTTTCAAAAATTAAACATTCTTGACATTCAGCAATTTCATGCTCATCAAAATGATTGTGGTCATCTAGAAAATGAATGCTTGAGAATAATACATTTCCAAGGATAAAGAATAAAACGTTATATATTATAAATACGTTTTTCATTTGGCATAATTTAAATACACTCATAAACAAATAAAATAAGAAATCTTTCCTACTTTTAGGAGATTGGACTCAGGCTTGGATTTTTGTACCTTGACAAGCAAATTAGAAAGCCTCTTTACAGGGGCTTTTTTGTTTTGTAAATTAAATCATGATTTAAGTAAGGAGTGCTGATATGGTAACTTTGATTTTGAGAGATACATACGTGGAATTACAAGAAGAAATAAAATCTTTGGTTAAACTAAGGACAGAGACTTCATCTAAACTTCAAGAAGCAGCTAGCCATGGAGACCTTAAAGAAAATTATGAGTACAAAGCCGCCAGAGAGGAGATGGGCTTGCTGGTAAAGAAGAAGGAATACTTAGATTCCCATAAGCCATTCCGATTTATCGAGTATAATGATATTAAAACCGATGAGGTGGGATTTGGGAATAAAGTTACAGTCCTTGAAGAAGGCCAGGATGCCCCTGAAGATTACTACCTATTAGGTCCCATCGAATTTGAGTTAGATCTTTATCCCTTGGTTGTAACCTACCATACACCTTTTGCTCAGGCCATGACCGGAAAAAAAGTTAATGAAAATTTTACACTGGAAATTAATGGTGAAGATACGAAGTTTACAATTACTGCCATTGAAAAGATTACGGCAGCCACCCCAAAGTGTTCAAAAAAATGAAAAAGAGCCCTAAAAAAATATCTAAAAAATCTTCTCCTATTTCAAGGAAAGAATTTATAATTAAAAGCAGCATTGTAGCGGGATCTGCTATTTTGATTCCAAAAATTGTATTAGGGCAAGAATGCTATCCTACTACTGATGATATTTTGGGTCCCTATTTTGTTGAAGGCGCACCAGTTAGAACAATAATTGCACATTCAGATGAGCCAGGAGAAAGGCTATTCGTTTCTGGAAGAATTTTACAAAATGATTGCGAGACTCCTATCTCAGGAGCGATGGTAGAAGTGTGGCATGCTAATGACGCTGGATGCTATAGCATTAATCTGGATTGCACTACAGGAAATCCAGAAAATGATGATTATAACTTGAGAGGAAAGATGTTTAGTAATGAGAGTGGCCACTATGCATTTGAAACTATCTTACCCGGATACTACGCTGGTCGTCCAAGGCATATTCATATCAAAATTACTACCCCCAATGAAGAGGTCTTGATTTCTCAAATTTATTTTGGGGGTGACCCACTGTGTGAGACAGATCCTTGGTGTCAGGATGCTGAAGATAGAATTCTTGTGCTCGAAGAAAATGATTTAGGGTCTCATGGTGAATTAGATTTTAACATGAATTCTACTGTTGATGGAATTATCCTTGGAGATGTGAACCTTGATGGCAGTGTAAATGTACAGGATATATTAATGGTGGTGAATATTATTCTTGGTAATACCGAATCTCATCCTAATGATTTTCAGATGTATGCTGCTGATGTAAATGAAGATAATCAAATTGATATTTTAGATATTATCTCTATGATGGATATTATTTTAGGTGCTAGACAGGAATTTCAACCACTTACAAGAGGTGAATTTAAAATTGGAGATGGATTAGTTAGTATTGATACTGTTGGTGAAGTAGCTGGAATTCAATTATTTACAAAGGGTGATTTTAAAATAAAAAAACATAATCTCCCAAGTAACTGGGCCTTTCATCATTTTAATAATATTATACTTATATATAATCAAGATAGCAGTCAAGTAGCTCCTGATCAATTATTTGAATTTGAGGGAAACTTGGAAATCATATCCAATATTATTACAGGGTGGGATGGGCAACGTCTAGAGGCCGACATAAATTTTAATATGCGAAGTTTTCATCTTTCTGATCCTTCTCCTAACCCCTTTAATCCAACTACTAATGTAATTTTTAACCAAAATCAAAGTGGGCCAATAAAATTAGCAGTTTATGATATTAAAGGACGAGAATTAGCAGTTTTATTTAATGGGATAATGCAACCTGGAAAATCTAGTTTTACCTGGAATGCCACCATTTATCCAACTGGAATATATTTTATAAAAGCAATTAGTGAAAATCAAAAACAAGTAAAAAAGATAACGCTTGTTAAATAAAGATTGATAGCTAACTCCTCCTGATTTGGAAGCAGGGAGCTATAGATCTAACCCCTTCTACTACCATAGCAAATTAGAAAGCCTCTTTACAGAGGCTTTTTGTTTTGTATATTTAGCAGTGAATAAACCATTTGAATATCTTAATACAATAACAGCCGGCCTTGGAATGATTCTATCTTACATAGGATTTATATTTTTAATTATATTAGCAAATAAACAGGCAACTTATTGGCATTTAATTTGGTGTGGTGTATATGGTGTCTCACTTATGATTTTACATACTTCTTCAACAGTATATCATGGTGTCACCTATTCTAAAATTAAAAACAAATTAAGATATTTAGATCACTCTAGTATTTACCTTCTAATTGCAGGAACATATACTCCCATAGCATTAATTAATTTGTATGGAGCTTGGGGATGGTCATTGTTTGGAGTAATATGGGGATTATTCCTCATAGGTGTTTTTTTAAAGGTAATGGATATTAAGCCCTTTAAAAATTATGAACTTTATCTTTATGCAACGATGGGCTGGCTATCTATAATTGCAATCAAACCACTCTACAATAATATGGATTTAATAGGGTTTTTATTGATTATTTTTGGAGGATTATTTTTTACTATTGGAATATTTTTTTATATATGGGATAATAAAAAATATTTCCATGCAATTTGGCATTTATTCTATATAAGTGGATGCGCTTGTCATTATTTCGCCATAGTATTTTATACTATACCCCATAAACTATAAATCAATTCTGTACTTCGAAGACAGTAAATTCTGGCTCCAGTTTTTCCCATCTCAACAATAAATTAGAAAATATCTTTTGTGGAGGCTTTTTTATTTTCTTTTGGTTTATTCATATAATATGCTGTAGTATCTGCCATTAACTATAAAAAGGAAGTAATTACATGAGTGAAGTAAAACAAGGAACAGTAAAGTGGTTTAATGATGCTAAAGGTTTTGGTTTCATTACACCGTCTGAAGGTGATAAAGATTTATTCGTACATATGAGTGAAATTAAGATGGATGGATTTAAAACACTAAAAGAAGGTGCTACAGTAGACTATGAAGAAGGTGCTGGTGAAAAGGGACCTTGCGCAACAAACGTAGTACCTAAGTAGCACAATTATCCATCCTGCTTTATTAGCAGGAGGTTGCAGACTCAAATACTGCACCTCAATGTGGAATTAAGAAAGCCTCTTTTATAGAGGCTTTTTTATTTTTAAATTGTAATCACTCTATATATGACAACAGATCAAATTACTATATTTTGTATTATAATATTCACTTTCGCATTATTCGTTTGGGGAAAGTGGCGCTATGATATTGTTTCAATTATTTCCTTGTGCACCCTATTTATTGCAGATATGCTATTAGGTGGAAAAAACTCTAATCTAATAATAGATACCTCAAATATTTTTTCAGGCTTTGGTCATCCAGCTGTTGTAACTGTTGTAGCGGTATTGATAATTAGCAGAGCATTATATAATTCAGGTGTAGTAGATTTAATCTCTAGAAAAATAGCTCCCTTCTCTAATAGACAAGTTACTCATATTACCAGCTTAAGTGGTGTGGCCGCCATTTGTTCAGCCATAATGAATAATGTTGGGGCGCTTGCACTTATGTTGCCTGTTGCACTTAAAACAGCAGTAAAACAAAAACGCTCACCTAGCATTATTCTAATGCCCTTGGCTTTTGCCAGTATTTTAGGTGGAATGATAACAATGATCGGGACCCCTCCCAATATAATTATAGCTAATTTCCGTCAATCATACCAAATGACTTTAAAAACAGAAGCTCTTAAAAACACAAATTCTTCAGCTTCTAATTACTTTATAGATAGGAATATAAATATTGAACAATTTGAGCCAGCTCCATTTGGGATGTTTGATTTTAGTCCTGTCGGAATCTTAATTGCAATTCTTGGAGTATTATTTATAGCATTCATTGGATGGAGATTAATTCCTAAGGGATCACATAAAAAACCTGGAGAAGGATCTCTTTTTTCTATAGACGAATATATAACAGAAATTCGTATCCCTAAGGAATGTAAATTCATTGGATTGAAAATAAAAGATATAGAAAAATTTACGGATGATAGACTAACAATATTTGGATATATAGATGAAAAAGGAAAAGTTCAACCTATTCGGAATAGTAAAATCATAAAAGAAGAAGATAGATTCTTAATTAAAGCTGATCCCGTAGAATTAAAGGTGATGATGGATGAGTATACCATAAGATTTACTAAAAAAATGCGTGAGCGAATTGACAAATTGAGAGATGACAGCACTACATTCAAGGAAGTCTTAATCACCCCAGGATCTCCACTGGAAAATAAAGATCGTACTTACTTGAGAAGACGCACATCAAATTCTTTGGTCCTTATGGCTATAGCGCGCCAAGCTAAACCAATACGAAACCGTTTGGGAAAAGTAAAATTTCGAATAGGAGATGTATTGTTGCTACAGGGAAATGCTGATAATCTTGAAAATAATATAAACTTACTTCGTTTACTTCCATTAGAGCAACGAGAGATGCAGATAGGTATTTTTTCTAAAGTTGGCTCCTCTTTATTGATTTTTTTTGGAGCTATTTTATTAAGCATGCTTGGAATACTCCCTACGACATTGGCTTTTATTATAGCTATTTTACTCTATATTTTCATGGGGATACTGCCAATCACTCAATTATATCAAGAAATAGATTGGCCAATTATTGTTTTATTAGGGGCTATGATCCCTGTTAGTAATGCTTTGCAAACAACTGGAAGCTCGCAATTATTAGCAACATTCTTAGTAAGTATAACACAAGGATTACCTGCTTGGTGCATCTTATATATTATTATGATTATCACTATGTGTCTTT
>CAZHKH010000062.1:0-8725 GCA_964532515.1 uncultured bacterium | reverse complement strand
CCCTGTAATTACAATTAGCTTAAGTTGATTTTTTTTATTTGATGTCATGATTTAAATTTGCATAATATGTTAAGAAATTAAACTAAATATTTACAATTAACCCATGGAATATTCAATAATAGCAATTATAAGCTTGGCTCTAGGACTTTTACTCTATCATTTTTTATTAAATAAAAATGAAAATGAAGGTTCAAATAATTTATCTAAAGAGATGCATCATCTTCTAGAGCTTCAACGGAAGGACTGGGAAAAAGGACAAATTGATTTCAAAGGTGTTGTCAATCCCCTGCAAGAGAATTTAAAGAATCTAGATAAGCACATAAGGGATATGGAAACAAAGCGCGAGGGAGCCTACAAGTCACTTGAAAAAGAACTGGAGCAACTTGGGAAAGCGCAAAAAGAGCTCCATGATACCGCCTATGATTTAGAGAGTGCGCTACGATCATCATCTACTCGTGGCCAATGGGGAGAGATGAAACTGGAAAATATTGCAAAGCTTTCAGGACTTCAGAAAAATGTTGACTACACTACCCAGCAAACAATCCATGGAGAAGAAAGTGATATCCGCCCTGATATGATTGTTAATTTGCCAAACAAAGGGTTTATCGCCATCGATGCCAAGGCCCCCTTAAAAGGGTATTTAAATGCATGTGAATCAAATGATCCAGATAAAGAAAAAGACGAACTATTAAAACATTCAAAGTCAACACGAACATTTATGAGATCCCTTTACCAGAAAGCATACTGGGCCCAGTTTGATCATTCACCTGAACTGGTGGTTATGTTTGTTCCACTAGAATCAGCATTATATGCAGCATTTGAAAACGATAAAGATTTATTTGATGACGCACTAAAAAATAAGGTTTTGATTGTCTCTGCAGTCTCGCTTCTTGCACTACTAAAAGCTGTGCACTATGGTTGGATGCAGGTGCAGCTTGATGAAAATACTCAGAAGATTGCAGATACCGGAAGAAGTTTATACGATAGGTTTTCAAAATTTTATTTAATGTTTGAGGATATCGGTAAAAAATTAAATACTACCCAAACATCCTACAATAAAGCGGTCAAATCAATGAACTCTCGTCTCATCCCTAGTATGAAAAAATTAAAAGATATGGGAGCTGGATCTGAGGATATTGCTGAATCTGAATTACTTGATATTCAGGAGGATATTACTAAGAGTGAAAAGGTAGAGGCATAATTTATAAATCAGCTAGTTTAGTGATGAGGCGATATCAAGAAACTCATAATCTTTGGCATACCATGACTTCAAATTTTTAATAGCATTATCATCTAAATTTTTATCTATTCCTTCAGGATTTTTATGCATTTTAACGGGATCGCGTGGTAGAGAAAAATGATCAGGAAGCTCTAAGATATTTTTTAATTTAATAAAATCAGAATCCATTTTTTTCTGATTACCAATAAATAGAATATCATCTTTTCTACTTAAAAAATATTCTTTACTAATAAACCAATCCCAGAATGATGTTTTAACATGATGGATATTTTTCATTGCATCAATCGCATCATTTTTTATATTTAAATCTTCACTATTTAGAGCCCTTGCAAGTTCATTGGGGGTATTAAATTTTGAGAATGCTTTTTTTTCACCTTTATTCCACTCTCTATAAATCCTTGGCATCCCCTTTCGTTTTCTAGAATAAAATGAACTTATAAATCTATCAATTGGATCTCGAACAAAGAAGAAGCATTTTTCATCAGGCAACACATCCTTAAGTGAAAAAGAATGTCTATGACCAACAATTATATATTTATCATCTATATATGCACTTCCTTTCAAATTCATTGCAAACTTAATTGCAGTTCCACCTGTTTTCCCAATATGCATACAATGTATTATAACTTTATTCTCTGTTTTAGCAATTTCTCTATATTTTGATATTAGATTAACAGAGTATCCCGAACTTTTTTTTTGCATCTTTTTCATATATTTTTTGAATGCAATAAATAAAAATATTCCAATAATGAATAAAAATATTATATGAAAATTCATTTTATTTTGTATATGATTGGGTTTGATGGTGCGGCATCAAGCTTAAAGTTTGGAGTACCAATGCAAATAAAATATTTTCCATCAGTGCATTTATCTGGGATAAATGCCAGCTCTGTAATTGTATTTTTATTAATAGTGCTATCCTGATCCATGAAAAATATTTTATGATTCGCAAGTTGGCCACCATCATCAAAACGATCGATTGATGGAGTGTCAACCACTATGTGTCTCACTCCATTTTCTTTTAAAAAGTGTATTGCATCATTTGAAAAGAATGGATGATAATTTTTATTATAATTTTTATTTTTTTTATCCTCATTATTTGGGAGAGTCCTTATTATCATACAATCTGTAAATAGTGTATTCTCATCAATATGCTTTGCTAGAATTTTTTTTGTAATCATTTTATCATTAGCATCTACTGGGACGTGATACTTCTCATTCATATTTACTTCAGGAGTGATTGTGACTAGTGTTGTGGGAATAAAATTCAGATTTGCGATATCGCTAATTAAATGAGAGTCCTTGAACACATGTGCAGCTGTTTCTGTGTGTGTTCCGGAGCAGTGGATATTCATTTTTATTAGTGGGACACTGCATCCAGCATCCTGATTTACATCGTATTTAACTCCATCTGATTGATAGTACTGTTTTTCTGGGTCTGATTCATCATAAAATTTTGGATGTTCATTTTTATTAAATTGAACAGGAATAGATATAGAAACTCCATCATTTAAATTAATTTGATATGTTTGATTATTATACTCTAGATTAATTGTCATATTAATTGAATTTACTAAGCATTGTTTATTATTGATAGGTGTTTGGTTATTAATTCCTCTGCTCTTTTTTTATTATAGTTTTCTACTTCAGATAGATTATCATCTATCAGTTCATCCAATATCATATTCTGAATATTTCCTCGTTCAAGAGCAATAGAGTATGGAATGGATGTAAATGATACCATCGTGTAGAGCGGAATAAAATAATCTGGGAATTCACTATTAAGGATAAACGATAATTTTTGTTTTTTTATGTGTGTATCATCAAGCACATCATTTCTCATGACTTTATAATTATCTAAAGATAGGTCTAAGATTGAATCAGCATCCTTTTTCCTACTACTATAAAATTCTTGAAAGATTTGGCTCCAATCAAAATCTTTTTTTTGATTTATCAATTCACCAAAAATACGACAATCTTCAAAGGAGGCATTCATCCCTTGACCATAAAATGGAACGGTTGCATGAGCAGCATCGCCAATGATAAGTCCCTTATCATCGTGGTTCCATTGTGGCACCTTCAATCCAATTAGCTGGCCTGTGGGGTTATGAAAAAAATCATGCTCAAGATTTGATATTAAATTTAAAGCATCATTAAAATTAGTTTCAAAAAAATCATGCAGCTTTTTACTATCATTAATTTCTTCAAAACTATTTTCCCCGCCACTCTTCATAAACAGCGTGCATGTAAAGCTACGATCAAGATTTGGAAGTGCAATCATCATCATATCTCTCCGAGGCCATATATGAAGTGAATTGGGTTCCATTTGATACTCACTATTTTTTGGAAGGATTGTTAGCTCTTTATAGGAGTGCTCAATATTTATATACTCCAAACTATCGCCATTGATTTGGGAAATATTTTTTGATATTACTGATTTATAACCATCCGCCCCAATAACAGGGGAATCAATCTTTATAGATTTATTATTAAAATAAAGCTTATTTTCATTTAAATCAGCTTTATCACACTTCATATTAAAGTGTATTTTTACTTTTCCAGTTTTTTCTGCGTTATCCATTAATATTTTATTAATTGCAGATCTCGATACAGAATTTATATAGTGGCTCTTTTTATTTCCATAGGCCTGGAATGTAACCTCACCACCTTCTGAATGGATGGTTCTTCCATTCATTGGAATCAATAGAGATTCAAAATCATTATCATAGACACCGGCAAACTTGAGCGCTGTGATGCCCCTTTTTGATAGGGCCAGATTTATCGATCTACCCGAAAAATTATTTAATTTTCTTGGATCATCTGATCGCTCAAACACATTGATATTTAGATTACATTGTTTAGCAAGAATTGTTGATAACAGAGGACCAGTTAATCCAGACCCAACTATAGTAAGATTATTTTTCATAGTTCATTTAACGTCTCTGCAAAATGATATACATCAGAGTAGCTATTGTAGAATGCGCACGGAGCGGCTCTAATTACATTGGGTTTTCTAAAATCACATACAATATTTTTTGATTTTAAAAATAACTCAGAATCAGTTGTATCAGAATAGATCTTAAATGATAGTTGGGACCCTCTTTGTGTTGATTCTTTTGGAGTAATAATGGATATATTATTATTGTCTGTTGATTTCACAAGATACTCCAGATATCCCGTTAGTTTTTCACTTTTTTCCCTTAATTTTTTAATACCTACTTGATTAAATAGCTCTAAAGAGCTTCGAAGTGCAGCCATGGATAAAATAGGAGGATTGCTGAGCTGCCAGGCCTCGGCTCCCTTTATTGGTTTAAATACTTCAGGAGGATTAAATCGAGTACCTTTATCGTGTCCCCACCAGCCTTCAAGACGCTTTAAATTACTGTCATGATGTTTCTCATGAACAAATGCACCCGATGGTGCTCCTGGTCCACCATTTAAATATTTATATCCACACCAAGAGGCAAAATCAATCTCCCATTTATGTAATGCCAGTTCTACATTTCCTGCTGCGTGCGCTAGATCAAGACCAATAGCACAGCCGTGCTCACGAGCTAAATTTGAAATTGATTCTAAATCATATAGTTGACCAGTATAATAATTAACGCCACTCATCATAATCATCGCGACATTATCTATATTGGATTGGATTTGATTAATTATATCATCGTTTGATATACACTGGTTATTTTTTAATGTAGGTATTTCAATTAAATCTTTCTCAGGATCTAATCCATGCAGCTTCAACTGTGACTGAACCGCATACTTATCTGATGGGAAGGCGGGGGTATCAATCATAATTTTATATTTATCTTTAGTAGGTCTAAAAAATGAAATCATTAGCATATGAAGATTAGTAGTCAGCGAATTCATTACAACCGTCTCTGTATTTTTTGAACCAACAATCTTAGACATCTGATTGGTCAACAGAGTGTGATAGTCAAACCATGGGTTTTCCCCATTCATATGTCCATCGACTCCTAGCTCAGCCCAGGCATCAAGCTCAATCTGAACAAATTTGTTTGCTGATTTTGGTTGGAGTCCAAGCGAGTGGCCACAGAGGTATATTGGATTTGATATTGGAAAATTAAATTTTTCTTTTAACGAGCCGAGCACATCATTTTTATCTAATTCATTTGCAAAGCTCTTGCTAGATTCAAAGTTCATAATTAAATAAATAGACTTTTATCTAGATCCAACCATTCAAGCGCAGTACCATAAAGAAGTCGCTCCCTATCCTTTGTCGATATAGATTTTAATTTTTCTATGGTGCCCCCGGGAGGTGTCTCTCCAAGAGGGAATGGGTAATCTGTCCCCAAGGCAATTTGATTCGCGCCAACTTTATCAAGTAAAAAATTAAGTGAATCGGGGCTATGAACCAGAGAATCAATATAAAATTTATCTATGTATTTTCTTGGATTATTTTGGTTGTCAATAGCACACAGGTCAGGCCTTTGAATGAATCCCTGCTCAATTCTCCCGAGCGTATAGTGAAAACTTCCTCCTCCATGCGCAAAAGCAACGCGAAGCTTAGGAAATTTATCAAAGATACCTCCAAATATCATTGAGCAAATAGCTCGGGTGGTTTCTGCTGGCATACCAACAAGCCATGGAAGCCAATATTTTTTCATTTTAGACATTCCCATCATCTGCCATGGATGTATAAAAAGAGATAATGATAGTTCTTCGCATGCTTTAAATATATCATGAAATTTATCTTCATTTAAGTTCTGATCATTAATATTTGAACCTATTTCAATTCCCTTTAAATTCAATTCATTTTTACATCGCTCCAGTTCTTTTAAAGAGTAATCAATAGATTGCATGGGGATGGTTCCTAGACCAATAAATTTCTTAGGATACTTCGTGCATACCTCTGATATAAAATCATTAATCATTTGAGATTGGACCAAAGCATCTTTTGCATCGGCCCAGTATGAGAACATGATTGGGATTGGAGAGATTACCTGGACATCGACACCTGTTTCTTTCATATCTGATATTCTTTTTTGAGGATCCCAGCAGTTACACTGTATAGTTCTGAAATTTTCATTAAATAGAATCATATCTGCTTCTGATTCATTCTTTTTTTCTAATTTAACAAATCCTTCATAACCAAATTTTTTTGTTAAATCGGGTAAATTATCAGGAATAATATGAGTATGTATATCTATTGTAAGCATAAAATTATTTTTCTAATATATCTCCACACTTTGTGCATGTTCTTGATTTAATATCTCCCCAAAAAGAATCAAATACTACAGGGAGGTCCTTTACGATATCATTAAGATGAAAAAAATTTTCATATAATAACGTGTTGCAGCTATCGCAGTACCACTGGAACCCATCAAGCTCATCTTTTGTCCTTTTTCTTTCTACTACAAGACCCACTGTATTTTCAAATCTTTGTGGAGAGTGTGGCACTCTAGATGGAAGAAGAAAAATTTCACCCTCATTAATTACAATATCTTCTGGATTCCCATTTTTCATAATTCTTAATATCATTTTTCCTTCAAGTTGATAGAAAAACTCTTCTCCCTCATCTACATGATAATCTTTTCGGGTGTTTGGTCCACCAACAACCATAATAATAAACTCTGTATTTTCATAAACGACCTTGTTGCATACCGGTGGCTTTAATAAATCTCGATTATCTTCAATCCATTTTTTAAAATTTATAGGAGGTATTATCATACTATTTATTAACCAATGCTATGCATTTAAGTTCAACAGCAATATCTGTGGGTAGTGCGTTCACTTCAACGGTTGTTCTACACACATTTGCCTTAGGGAAGTGTAAATTATATATATCATTAAATTTTTTAAAATCATTTTTCATGTTCGTTAAAAATACTGTAATGTCGATTAGATTCTCCCATGATGAATTAGACTCCTCTAAAATAGCTTTAATATTTTTAAAAACAGCGTGGGTTTGCTGCTCAATATCATAGTTTATTAGATTTTCATTCATATCATATTCATTTCCTGGAATTGAGTTATCCTCATGATTTCTAGGGCCTATTCCAGATAGATAAAGCACCCCATCAATTTCTACTGAATGAGGATAGTTTCCTACAGGAGCGGGAGCTTTTTTTGTTATATATTTTTTAATCATAGTATTTAGTACATATATTTTTTGGTTCTGTAAAAAAGTCGAGTGCATATTTACCGCCTTCCTTTCCAAAACCTGAATCTTTAATTCCACCAAAGGGAGTTCTTAAATCCCTTTCAAGCCAGCAATTTATCCAAACTAACCCCGATTCAACTACTTCTGCAAGTTTATGAGCTCTATTGACATCTTCAGTCCAAATGATAGATGCAAGCCCATAGTCTGTATCATTAGCCATTTGGATAGCATCATTTTCTTCATCAAATTGATTTAAAGTTACAACTGGTCCAAAGATTTCTTCCTGATTTAAAATAGAACTTTGTGGCAAATTTTCTATGACAGTTGGAGAAAAATACCATCCAGAGGCGCACCCACCATTTATTTTTGGGATATTCCCACCCACAAGAATTTCACCACCCTCTTCGATGGCATGGCCAACATATTTTGATATTTTATTAAGGTGCTCAATGGACACAATTGCCCCCTGATCTATCGATGAATCAAATGGGTCTCCAATTTTTAATTTTTTAACTCTAGAAATAAAATCGTCCTTAAATTTTTCATAGATTCTTTTTTGGACATATATCCTAGATCCAGCGAGGCATATTTGTCCTTGATTTAGGAATGATGATTTTAGTAGGCTATCCATCATTTCATCATAATTACAATCATCAAAAATAATCACAGGGTTTTTACCACCCATCTCTAAATTGATTTTTTTAAGATTATTGGAGGCTTCCCTTGCGATTTCTTTTCCTGTTTTTGTGCCACCTGTAAAAGATATGGCTTTAATTTTTTTGTGACGCACAATTTCTCGTCCTATTGATGCTCCATCCCCATGGAGTATATTCAGTGTTCCAGCAGGAAGGTTTGCCTCAATACATATTTTTGAAAATAAATAGGATGTATATGGAGTAATTTCAGAGGGCTTTGCAATCACACAGTTCCCTGATACCAGCGCAGGTGCTATTTTCCATGTAAATAAATAGAGAGGAAGGTTCCATGGCGAGATTGTCCCCACAATCCCAAGGGGCTGCCTGAGGATATGGCTTATCACATTTTCTTTATGATAAGATTCAGCTTCAATTGAATTTGCCATAGAAGCAAAAAAACGTAAATTTTTAATTGACCTTGGGATGTCTAATGATTTAGATAGACTATAGGGCTTTCCATTATCAATGCTTTCGGCTCTTGCAAATTCATCTAAATCTCGTTCAATTAAATCTGCTATTTTAAATAAAAATTCACTTCTATCATTTTGAGTTAAATGAGACCACTGAGAAAAAGATTTTTCTGCGCATTCGATTGCAGAATCAAGATCTATTTTAGAAGAATTAGGACACTTTGCATATATTTTTCCACTAGATGGATTAAAT
>CAZHKH010000061.1:0-8751 GCA_964532515.1 uncultured bacterium | reverse complement strand
CTTTCAGCCTAACATTTTGAATTAATTTTAAATTTGGGGTATCAAGCACAATTCCATTTTTTGAATCAAGTGGGCCAGGGCATGAGATCCCTATTCCATCAATGGAATCTACATTGAAATCGAGAATCTGATTGGATAGTAAAGATAGTAATTCTTCTGTTGAGCCCACTTCTGAAGTCAGTTTTTTTTGTGATATCTTTAAAACATCTAGGTTCTCATTAAATAACGCAGATGAAAAGGTTGTTCCTCCAATATCTACACCAACTATGTGCCGCTTCATGTGATTTCCTTAATGAGAATTAATACTAAGTTAAATTTATATAACAAATATTAAAATAAAGTCATTAAATTTGCAAATAATTATCAGAGGTGGGTGTAGCTCAGCTGGTTAGAGCACCTGGTTGTGGTCCAGGGGGCCGTGGGTTCAAATCCCATCACTCACCCAAAATTCGAAGCCCTCGTGGCTCAACTGGATAGAGCACTGGGTTTCGGCCCCAGCGGTTACAGGTTCGAATCCTGTCGAGGGTACAATCAACCTCAAGGAGATCTAAATGAGAGACTCAATTTCAAAATCAAATATAAATAAATTTACAAGAGAATTTAAATCTTGTGGAAACACCCGTATTTCTAGAAATGCTTTAGTCAGGAGTAGCATGACTGATGTGGCGATGGATTGGGATGGATTTAGAGTTATTGATCACACCTACTCCGATGTAGTTAAGGGTGAAATGAATAAGGTCACAAATCAAAAATCATCAGGAAGATGCTGGGGATTTGCAGGTCTAAATCTTATGAGAATTTCTTTAGCTGAAAAATATAATTTGAAAGATTTTGAATTTTCTCAAAATTATTTCATGTTTTGTGATAAACTGGAAAAATCAAATTACTTCCTTGAGAATATACTTAAAACATTTGATGAAGACTATGATAGTCGATTGATGATGTATTTGCTTAGCAGTCCAGTGCAAGATGGTGGTCAGTGGGATATGTTTGTTAATTTAATTGAAAAATATGGTGCGCTTCCACAGTCAGTGATGCCGGAGAGTTTTCAAAGTAGCCAGTCCGCAATGATGAATCGTTTCCTCACTCGAAAATTAAGAGAGTTTGCTTGGACACTAAGAGAGATGAATGCAAAAGGCGCAAAAATATCAGAACTTCGAAAAACAAAAGAATCAATGCTCTCAACTATCTATTCGATGCTGTGTGTATGCCTGGGAAATCCACCTGAATCATTTAATTGGCAGACAAGAGACAAAGATAAGAAATTTATAAGATTCAATAATTTGACTGCGGTTGATTTTTATAAAAAGCATGCAAATATAGAGTTAAAGGATAAGGTCTGTCTGATACATGCCCCAATGTCCAATAAAAAAATGAATGAGCTTTATACTGTTAGCTATTTAGGTAATGTCGTTGGAGGACAAATAATTAACTATGCAAATGTAACTATCGATGACATGAAAAGAGCCGCGATTAAATCAATCAAGAATAATGAGGCAGTATGGTTTGGCTGTGATGTTGGAAAAATGTTTCATCGAGACCTTGGAGTGATGGATATGGATCTATACGATTACGAGTCATTGTTTGGAACAGATTTCTTAATGAATAAGGGAACCCGCCTTGAGTATGGAGATAGCCTAATGACCCACGCAATGGTTTTTACTGGCGTTGATATTGTTAAAGGGAAGTCTACTAAATGGAGAGTTGAGAATAGCTGGGGCCAAAAAGGTGGATGCAAGGGCTACTATTTGATGACAGATAAATGGTTTGATGAATATAATTATGAGGTGGTTGTAGATAAAAAGTATTTACCCAGAAGAATTTTAGAAATTTTTAACAGAGAGCCAGTTGCCTTAGATCCTTGGGATCCGATGGGCTCTCTTGCCAAGTAAATGAATAAATTTAATATTATAAGATATCTTCTAATTTTTGTTCTTTCTATATCAACCATCTTTCCTATGATTAGAAAAGGTCATGTAGAGCTTGGGATAGGCTTACACCAACCTCAAGCACAATTTGATAAATATGTAGATGGTGGCATGTGTATTAGAGCCTTGACATCTGTAAATGTTTTGCCACTAGTTAATTTTGATTTAGGTGCTCAATTCTTAAACTTTAGAAGTGATAGCTATCAAGATAATCTTACGGATGATTTCCATGGGTATGCTGGCCCTACCGTTGAAGTTACAAACTCAGAGCAGGCTGCTATATTACTAGCTGGGCCAAGAATAATGTCGCCATCAAAAAGGGCTTTTATACGTCCCTATGTTACGCTCAAGGGCGGAATGTTTTTTTTTAATGAAACAATAAAATGGGAAATACTATTAGATAATTCTGATGAAAATCCTTCACAAACAAGTGTAATTGACTTAAGAGCTAATTTAGGATGGATGCTTGATATTGGATCACATTTTACAATCAAAAATGGAGCAGGTATAGATGTCAGTTTGCAGTACTGTATTATTCCTGGGCTTGAGAAGCCTGCCATGAATTATGATGAGGATGAAGATGGAAATCCAATGTTTGAGGATGTTACATTTAGTCAGAGAATTGATGCTGATTATATAACTATTCATATTGGCCTAACAATGCCATATAAAAATTTTTAAAGGGTCTAAATGATAAAATTTTATTTACAAATAGGATTAATTTTATTTCTTTCCTGTGGAGATTCAGGTGAGAAGGCTAAAGAAAAAATATCATCAAAAATTACAAATCCGATATTTCTAGAAATGTTTAATGAGTATCAAAGCATTATAGATGACTATGAAATGATTGTATCAAGCTTAGACGCAGATAATTTCAATAGCATTCCCGAGGTTGAGTCGATTACAAAGCGGGCAACTGCGTGGATAGACAAATGGGAAAAAGAAATAAAGAACGCAAATTTATCTAATAAAGAAAAAATTGAAATAATAAATGAATATGAAAAATTATTTGAGAGTTATAAAAAATAATATTATTTAATTATCTCTATCCTCAAAGTTCTCATTTTTTTTTGCATTAATTCTTTGCGCTATCAAATAAATAATAATCAACACGCTGGTAGCTAGTAATATGGTCCTAATTGTCATATTAATTAAGTTTCACTGCTGTTCCATAGGCAAGAATTTCTGCGGCGCCCTGAGTCACCATGGATGTGGTTAATCGTACACCGAGGATTGCATCAGCCCCGAGTCTTTCTGCATCATCAACCATCCGCTTTATCGCTTCCTCTCTTGAATCAGCCTGCAACTTAGTATACTCCTGAATTTCTCCACCAACAATATTTTTAAATACAGCAAAGATATCTTTCCCAATATTTTTTGCTCTTACAGTGCTACCCCTTGCAACTCCGAGTATCTCTAGAATATCTTTTCCAGGAACTTTATCTATGGTTGAAATAATCATTATACAAGACTCCTTTAATTTTAAAAATTATTTAATATACAGTAGCTTGCTACTAGTTGTAGTTGCTTCTGTATTTAAAGAAAGTATATACAAGCCACTTGAAATGTTATAGGGATTCCACTTAATAGAATGCATGCCAGCTTCCAATTTCCCATTAATTAGTTTTTGTATTAATTTTCCATGGATATCATAAACGAATAGTTCAACATACGAATCTTTATTTGTATTAAAGCTAATTGTTGTGCTTGGATTAAAAGGATTGGGGTAGACTGATGCAATCTCTGTTTCATCGGGTAGCACCTCTGGCTCAAGATCTGTCAATGCTATTTTATATATCTCCAGATTTTCCCAAGAGGGAATCTGCTCTCCAAATAACTCTATCATTCTATCTGTCTCTGAGTCATAGATCCTAAAATTAGGAGTATCTGTATCCATACAGTAGCCAACAGTATTGTATCCATCGTATCCCATCGCAGGGACATCGGTATGTTTTCCATTATAATATCTGGACCCAACAATTATATCATTGCAGTATGAAACTAGGATATCATCAGTATCTAAAATAAATGTGCTTGCTGTTACTTCTTCTATAAAATAAAATGATTGCTGGGTTGATTGTTTAAATTCAAATGGAGTTATCTTTTTTGTTTCTTGTGCATTTTTATGGCTTGATGATTGACTATCATCAAGATTCCAGATTAAATCTACAGAGCTGATATCTGGATCTATTTTTACCCAATATCCTTTTGCTATCCAAAAAGAATCTAAGCTTCCTACCCATCCTAATGTGGGATCTGGAGAGGCTGCGACACCCTGTCCAATTATACCTACAACAAAATCTTCCATGTTATCTGGGAGTGCATCTCCAACGGAAACCCCATCTGGACCTATATACGAAATTAAATTTGCGTGTTCATGCAGGTTGTAGACTGTATTTGGATCAGTTGGGATTCCTGATACTGAAAGATTTAATGTTTCATCCTCATCCTCTAGATAAATTTTTATCCAGTACCCTTTTTTTCTATCAATTTCAGATAAGCCACCAACCCATCCCAAAAATGGATCATTGGACACTGCGTCTCCCTCAGTAATTATTCCTTCTATATGTTCTTCTATTGGTCCGAATATTGTTTCAATACTAGTGTCATCATTTGCCAAGTAAGGAAAGCTTAGTAGACTTGAACCTGAGCCATCATTAAATATAAAATTGTGATTACTGAATTCAGAGGCTTCCGTACAGATTTTAGGCGTTTCATTGTCATAGACATCATAAACACTAACACAAAAAGTCCCAGATATAAATTCATCGATTTCGTAGGATAGAATTTCATTAGATTCAATTTCAGAAAGCAGATTATAGGTATCATCACTATACTCCCAAATAAGATAGCCAAGGACCTGATCACTGATATCATCATATATCCAGGTTAGATTTACTTGCTCTGATTCTAAATTTATCTGCGCATATAGGTCTGATGGTCCATCTCCAAAAATTAAGTCTAGGCAGGACTGATTATAGCCGTTGCTATCTCCGCAATAATCATAGAAACCTTCGCCAAAGCATAATCAAGCACAATCCTGATCACTATTCTCTTCGTGCTCAGTATTTCCTCCTGAACAGATATCACAATCATCAAGGTATGCCAATCCAAAACAATCCTGGTTACAGTCCTGATCACTATTTTCCTCGTGCCCTGTGCCTCCCCCTGAGCAGATACCACAGTCATCAATAAATGCCCCGTATATTAGGCCTTGATTGGCTTGTTCCTGCCCAACAGGTGTATCAGGTGAGCAAATTTCATTGCAGTCCATTAGAGCATTGGCACCATCACAGACCCAGCATGAATCAAAATTATTAGTTTCACAGTATATCGTATCATCAAGGTCATCGCTGTTTGTTACCCAGCCATCTGGTTGATATCCATTGCAATATTCAGAATACAAATCAGATCCCAAGCCATCGTCATCATCATCCCAGTAGAAAGTTGTCAGGCCAGAACTTGCACATCCTCCCATCAGCACCTTAATGTTTGCATTGTATATCCACTCTCCATCTATAAATTCATAGGTAGAGGTCAAATCATCACAATTTATATTGACTGCCGTTGTAAGTCTCATGTTTGTTCCATTGTCACCTACGTATATGTAAACTTCATAATCTTGATTTAGGCTATCTGCCAGCCAATTTAGTTGCGTTATTCCAGAATTATTTTGGACCTCATCAGCACAGCTTCCAGTGACGTTCCAGATCAGAAGATCGCTGGGTTCATGAAATGATTTAATATCAGATGCAAAATGAGCGCTCTCGCATTCTACGCCATTAGAGTCAAAGGTTCCCAGCCAATGGATATTTGTGAATTGAATATCTGTATAGTCAATAGGTCCATCAGGGGTATCATACTCATCCTCACTTCCATATTGAAAGCCATCATCACATCCATCGCAGACCCCTAAAGTAATCCAATCCCCTGGCGTTGAATTATCATATATATTGGTCGCATTTATTTGTAGCATCCAAGAATCTGCTTTTAATATTGTAAGCGCACCGACATACAGCGCTATGAGTAATATATTATTGTTTTTTTTCATCCTATTATAGGGATACTACGAATCTGATTTATTTATAGTTGTGATTGTAGTCAACTAATATGAAGTTAATTGATTTTTTATTAGTTCGCAATAGATACAATAAAAATGATTTATCTTCTAGTTTTAAACGAAAGGCTAATTAAAAATATCCCCATCGCAATAAATATAGATGCTAGGATAAGAATGATAAGTTCTTTTAATAATAGAATTAGTAGCCCAACTACAATAAGGCCAATTCCAAATTTCAAAAGAAAATTGGACCCCTGTTTTTTTATATCATAGAATATATCCAAATCTATAGCCAGCCTTTAATTTCATTTTCATCAGGAAATCTATTTTCTTGAAATTTTGAAAAGATAAGATTCTGATTTATCTTAACTTCAAACGCCCCACTTCTAGGGGGAGAGGTGTTAGATGTAATATTTACATCCGGATTATTTCTTTTAATGATATTTGAAACACGTTCAAATTCTGGACCGTAATTTCATTTAATGCAAAATTCAATATGTATATTCATAATATTAGCCTGTAGCCCATTTTGTTAAATCAATAATACCATAGATAGAAAATCCAATTATTATCCAGCCTATCATTCTAATTAAATAGTCAACATCATAATTTCCTGTTTTTTTCCATACCAGAAAAGCTCCTCCCGAACCTATACATACTAAAACCATAAAAATGATAGTCTCTTTCATACTTTAATTTCCTGATTTGTAAAAAAATATCAAAGATATAAAAAAAAATATACTAGGATATATAATAGTTGACTATATTTTTGCATGGATTCTGAAACAATAAACGAGATAAAACTTCCTAAAATAGATTTTAATAAAATAAAGTTGCCTATTGCCGCTGGATTATTATTTATTCTAGCATATTTCTGTTTTTATCAGGTTGAAGCAAATGAAGAGGCCGTGATACTCAGACTTGGGAAGTATTCAGATACTGTCGGCCCTGGGCTGCATCTCAAAATTCCATTTATAGATAAAGCATATAAAGTAAAAGTGGACTATCAGTACAAGGAAGAGTTCGGATTTAGGACAAACAGTCCTGGTGTTAGGACTAACTACTCTCAAAAAGGATATGAAAATGAATCCTGGATGCTGACTGGAGATTTAAAAATCGCGGAGGTTCATTGGGTAGTTCAATACAAAATCAGCGAGCCTGAAAAATATTTGTTCAAGGTAAAAAATGTTGAAAATACGATACGAGATGTATCTGAGGCAACAATGAGACTTATGATTGGAGATAGATCCTTCAAAGAGGTACTGCAGAAGGAGAGAACTGCAATCGCAAATCTATCAAAAGATCATATGCAGAAAGTTTTAGATAGTTATGAGACTGGGATTCAGGTGCAGATGGTTCAGCTACAGGGAGTTGTCCCACCAACACCGGTTGCAGACTCATTTAATGAAGTGAATAGAGCAAAGCAAGAGGAAGAAACTTTAGTTAATGAGGCAAACCAGGAATACAATAAAAAAATATTTACAGCAAAAGGTCTCGCCCAAAAAATGATCAATGAAGCAGAGGGCTACTATCAAGAACGAACGAATAGAGCGGATGGTGATGCGGCGTTGTTTGAAGCAATTTTTGAAAATTATAAAGATCACAAAGATATTACAAGAACCAGACTATTCTTAGAGAAAATGGAGAGTGTGCTTGCAGCTGTTCCTGATAAGATTGTTATCGATTCTAATCTAGATGGCGTGCTGCCATTATTAAATCTAGATAATAATGGGGAGGCTAAATAAATGAAGAAGCTTTTCCCATCATTCTTAGCTCTTTTAGCGTTTGTGCTGATTAATAGCATGTTTATTATTAATGAAGCTGAGCAGGCAGTGGTAACTCAATTTGGAAGACCCGTAGGTGATCCAATTGTAGATGCTGGTCTAAAGTTTAAAATTCCATTTATTCAAAAAGTTATTCGATTTGAAAAAAGAATACTCGAATGGGATGGCGCTGCAAATGAAATTCCAACAAAGGATGATAAGTATATATTTATCGATACATTTGCAAGATGGAAGATCTCTGACCCATTAACATTTTATAAAGCTGCCAAGAATGAGCGTAATGCTCAGTCAAGGCTCGATGATGTAATTGATGGAATCGTTAGAGATGAAATTTCAAATAGAAACATGGAAGAGATTATTCGATCCACTGGACGTCCGATGGAAACCTACGAAGATGAACCTGCAACAGGGGCCACTGGAGCTAGGCAAGGAATTGTAGAAAATATTTTAGCCAATGTATCTGCTAAACTGGAAGATCTTAAAATGGGTATTGAGGTATTAGATGTTCAGCTTAAGAGGATTGATTATAATAAGCAGGTTCAATCGAAGCTATTTAATAGAATGATTTCTGAGCAGAATATGATTGCAGAAGAGTATCGAGGGCAGGGACAGGGAAGAAAGCAAAATAGGCTGGGCGAACAAATCAGAGATGAAAAGAAAATTTTATCAGAGGCGTACATGGAATCTCAAAAAATCAGAGGTAATGCCGATGCCTATGCGATTAAAAGATACTCACAGGCCTACGAGCAAAGAGACGAAAACAATAAAATAAATAAAGATGCCATCGAATTCTATGATTTCCTAAAAAGTTTAGATGCATATGAAAAAGTGTTTGACTCATCATCTAGACTCATCCTTTCCACTGATAGTGAATTTTTCAAATATTTAAAATAGTAACCCCAAACCTTAAAAAAAAAATCTTTTTAAACCTTCTTTTTATACTTGCTTTTATCTAATTAATTGACTAAAATCTAAACGG
>CAZHKH010000060.1:0-8877 GCA_964532515.1 uncultured bacterium | reverse complement strand
CTAAATAGGGGATATACCTTTCTTCTTAATAAAGATAGAGAGAATGTATCTTCGATTCATAGTACAGATATAGGAGAGCAAGTTTTTTCGCTCCACGCTGATGGAGAATTAAAATTGGAGGTCCTTGAAAAAAATGAAAAAAGAAAAAGAAAAAAATAATTTATCCTTTGAGGAACATTTAGTTAAAGCAAAGGATATAATACAGAAATTAGAATCTGGCGATTGCACCCTAGATGAAATGCTTGATAGTTATAAGGAAGGCATTGAGTCACTAAATTATTGTAATAAAAAATTAAATGAATTTGAAGAAAAAATTGAGATAATAAAAAATCAGACTCCAGCAGATTTAAAGGTTGATGATATAGATTGAAAATAGGATTATACATAAATAAGAAAAAGCAGAAACTCCCATTAGTTCTTGATGTGATTTTCGAATTATTTTCGATGAAGAAAAACGAAATTATTTTTTTAAATCATCATGATTTTATAGAAAAAAAATATAAAATTAATATAGACGAATTTCAAATTTCAGATCCCATAGATTACGATGTATTGATTGCTATTGGTGGAGATGGGACGACCATGTCTGCAATTAGGAATCAATTTCATCTCAATAAGCCTATTATTGGTATACACGTAGGAAACTTAGGATTTTTAGCTGAATCTGATTTAGATAGCTGTAGAAGTGCGCTAAAGCAAATTCAAGATAATAATTATGAAACTCAATCACGTTCTGTTTTTAATATATCCATAGATAATAAAGACTATATTGCCATTAATGATGTGGTTATTGATAGAGGAGAATCAGGAAGAATTATTAGATTGAATGTATATGATGGAGAATCAAATGTAAACAGCTACGAAGGAGATGGCTTAATCATATCAACAGCCAATGGGTCAACAGGATACTCCCTCTCTGCTGGTGGACCCATCATATCCCCTGATTTAAATTTATTTACATTGACACCAATCTGCTCACATTCTTTGATGACAAGAAGTATTGTTCTATCGCAAGAATCTAAATTATCTGTTAGATTTCCTGAGGGACAAGATAAAGGAAAACTCACAATTGATGGCCAGACAACGCTTCATCTTAGAGATAATATGAATATTAATATAGAAATTTCAGAAAAGAAGGTTCCATTTATTTTGTTAAATGAGTCAAACTATTATAGAAAATTAAAAAATAAAATGGGGTGGCACAATCCTAGGAATGATTAAGAATCTTTATTGCATTGCAGGACTTATAATTTTTGCGTTGTCATGCACAAATGTAGATAACAGTTCGTTCATTGATTTTAAGCGCTCCTTCTCTCAGTGGAACTTAAATTATTCTCCAAGTACATCCTTTATTACAGTCAATGATCCACTATTACATCAAAAGAAATTTATAGGTGAAGAATATACGAATGATATTAAAAGATTTTTAATTGAGTTAAATCAAATTAATAAAAAAAGAATTAGCGCCGAGAATAAGTTGGAGTATGAGGCAATTAAAAATTTTCTAGAGCGAAATATATTTATCAATGAAACATTAAACTTCAATGATTGGAACGTATTATATCTGCTAGATAATTACTATAGACATTTATTGTATATTGGAAAGCTAGTTCAAAACAACTATACAGTAGATGCTCCATCTATTGAACTTGACTTGCTGATAGATGAAATCATTTTTTTTGATAATCAAATTTTATTTTTATTAAATCAAATCAAATATAAATATAATTCAGAGTCTGAGCTTTTAGCGGTCTCATCAACGATAGAAAAGATGCTAAGCTACAGCAATTATTTTTGTAATGAAGCTTTAAATAGAACAGAGGCAGCTAGCCTTCACCCTCAGATAAGGGCCTTGCTTAGAACAATGGATAAATTAAAGGTTTGGAAGGAGACTCACTATCATAAACTAGAACCACATCAAGATAGCTTCTCTGATATTAGTTATAAAAAATATTTTCATTTAAACTCAGATTTTAAAATAGAATTTGAGGATATATTAAACGAAGCACATAAGATGATGGCTGAATATGAAAAAATGTTATTTGATTTTTCTTTGCCTCTATATCTAGATGATAATGATGAGCCTGTTTGGACTGATTTTTCTGATACTATAAATGTTGTCAAGACTGTTTTTAATACTTTAGAAAATACTAAATATCAGTGCTCTAACAAAGATGCTGTAATCAGAATAATTGATGCCAGTTTAGAGGATCTCTTTAGTGATAATTTATATAAGAATAAAGATATTATTTTTATCCCAAGTAAGGAAGAAGTAGATCGGGGCTATAATTATTATGATACGAGCGAAAGTAGTCGACTATATATAAACAGCTCAAGGCGCCATAGTGATATATATGAAAATTACTATTTCACATTAATGAATTTGCTTCCAGGGGATTTATTTATTTATAGTAGGCTGATAAATGGAAATGACTTTAACCACATTTATTTAAATAAGAATTATTTTTATGGATTCAAATTTTTACTAATAGACTACTATCTAAATAACCCAATCCCTAAGTCAAATAATTTAGAATTATGCGGTGTTAAAAATTCTGAATATTTAAAGATAATGGAATTACTTTATCTAAAGGATAGACTTGTTGATTGCGTAGGAACGATTGCCACCATCAATTATTATTTAGATAGGAAAAATATATCTGAGATGATTCAAATAAATGATCGCCTAGAACTAATTGATGATAGAAGAAATAGTTTATTAATGGAAGAAATTTTTGGCTATAGAATGGATTCTATTATTAAATTTACATCATTAAATAAACTTCAAAAGCTAATTCAAAGTGAAAATAAATCAGATGGAGAAGAGCTTCTAAATATATTATATAATAATCCTAATTTGAGTTTAGTAGATATAGAGAAGTTATTCAATAAATGAAAAATCAAAATAATTACACAGAATCCAGTATAAAATCATTAGACTGGAACGAGCACATTAGAACCCGGCCAGGCATGTATATTGGCAAGCTTGGCGATGGATCATCACCCGATGATGGTATATATGTACTTCTTAAGGAAGTCATAGATAATTCGATTGATGAGTATGTCATGGGGCATGGGAAAAGAATTAAAATCAGTGTCTCTAATGGAAAGGTTATTATTCGAGATTTTGGTAGAGGCATCCCCCTTGGTAAACTTCTTGATTGCATAACAAAAATCAACACAGGTGCCAAGTATGATTCCAAAGTATTTAAAAAGTCAGTTGGATTAAATGGAGTTGGGATCAAGGCGGTAAATGCATTGTCAAGTAAGTTTATTGCTGAGGCAATAAGAGAGGGAGATAGTAAAAAAATTATCTGTCAAAGAGGTGAGGTTCTAGATGATTGCAAAATCGAGAAAACCACAAATCGAAATGGCACAAAAATAACATTTATTCCTGATGGAGATATTTTCAAAAACTTTAGTTTTCTTGAGAACTTTGTTGAAAATAAAATATGGAACTATGCATATCTCAACTCAGGACTTGTAATTGAATTTAATAATAAAAAATATTTTTCTGATAATGGGCTACTTGATTTGCTTTCCAAAAAAACAGAAAACATTAACCTAAGGTATCCCATTATACACATCAAAGATGAGGATATAGAAATTGCACTCTCACATACGAATCATTACAACGAGGAGTACTACTCGTTTGTAAATGGTCAACTCACAACGCAAGGAGGGACTCATCTCTCTGCATTCAAGGAAGCATTCGTCCGTGTGGTTAGAGAATTTTACAAAAAAGATTTTGATGTTGCGGATATCCGCGCTTCTATTATTGCTGCACTTAGCATAAGAGTAGAGGAACCAGTTTTTGAATCGCAAACTAAAACTAAATTAGGTTCTTTAGAAATTTCTCCAAAGGGAAAAACAATAAAGACATTTACCAATGACTTTATGAAATCAAAGCTTGATAATTTTCTTCATAAAAATCCAGAGATTGCGGAAAAACTTCTAGCAAGAATTTTGCAATCAGAGAAAGAGCGTAAGGAGATGCAGGGAATTAAAAAGCTTGCATCTACAAGATCAAAGACTGCAAAGCTACACAATAAAAAACTCAGAGATTGCAAGGTTCATTTAAATGAAAATAAACATGACATTGATAAACGACTCAAATCAACAATTTTTATTACAGAGGGTGATTCAGCCGGCGGATCAATTACAAAAGTAAGAGATGTTTCATCTCAGGCAGTATTTAGTTTAAGAGGAAAGCCTCTAAATACATACGGGCTTACAAAGAAAATTATTTATGAGAATGAAGAGTTTAATCTTTTGTTTAATGCATTAAATATTAATGATGGGATTGAAAATTTAAGATACAATCAAATTGTCATAGCCACAGATGCAGATGTGGATGGGATGCATATAAGGCTCTTGATGCTCACATTCTTCCTTAATTTTTACCCTGATCTTGTTAAAAGTGGGCATGTCTATATTCTTGAAACCCCTCTATTTAGAGTTAGAAATAAAAAAGAGACTCACTACTGCTATTCAATAGAAGAAAAAGATGCTGCAGTTTCAAAGCTTGGTGGCAAGCCTGAGATTACTAGATTCAAGGGTCTGGGAGAGATATCCCCCAATGAATTTAAAGATTTAATAGGGGAAAACATGAAGCTTGAGCCTGTAATAATAAAAGACGATATTTCCACTGAAGATTTGCTGAGCTACTATATGGGAAAGAATACTCAAGACCGTCAAAATTTTATCATTAACAACCTGGTTTCAGATGGATAAAAAAGATATCGAACTAGGATTCAAAGACTCTCTGTCTGTATCAGAGATGTATCAAAAGTGGTACATTGACTATGCGTCGTATGTTATTCTGGAAAGAGCAATCCCAAGATTTGAAGATGGGCTGAAGCCTGTGCAAAGAAGAATCCTTCATGCATTGAAGAACATGGATGATGGTCGATTTCACAAGGTTGCCAATGTCATTGGTCAGACAATGCAGTTTCATCCCCATGGGGATGCTGCTATAAATGATGCGTTAGTGTCATTGGGCCAAAAAGATTTACTTGTAGACACTCAAGGAAACTGGGGTGACTACAGAACGGGAGACAGGGCGGCAGCCTCAAGATACATCGAAACAAGACTCACTGAGTTTGCTAAAGAAATAGCATTCAATAAAAATATTACAAACTGGGTTGACTCTTATGATGGCCGCAATAAAGAGCCTGAGGTACTTCCTGTTAAATTTCCTATCTTGCTTTATCAGGGTACAGAGGGCATCGCGGTGAGTCTATCTACAAAAATTTTACCCCACAACTTTAATGAGTTAATCAAGGCAATCATACTATACCTCAAGGGGAAATCTTTTTCATTGTTTCCAGACTTTAATACTGGGGGATATATAGATGTGGACTTATACGCTAAGGGTGCCCGCGGGGGAAAGGTCAGAGTTAGGGCTGAAATTGAAGTTCTTGATAAAAATACACTTGTTATAAATAGTGTTCCGTATGGAGTGACAACGACATCATTAATTGATTCAATATTAAAAGCAAACGATAAGAATAAAATAAAGATTAAAAACATCGAAGATAATACTTCTGAATCTGTAGAGATTGTTATTCAACTGGTTAAGGGGACATCTCCAGACATGACGATAGATGCACTGTATGCCTTTACAAATTGCGAGGTGAGCATATCTCCTAATTGCTGTGTTATAATTAATAATAAACCTGAATTTATAAATATAAATAAGCTTCTGAAGTGCTCTGTTGATCACTATATGAAGGTATTTAAAATGGAGTTAGAATACAAGCTTGATACTCTGCTCAATAGATGGCATCAGCAATCCTTAGAAATTATTTTCATTTCAAATCGGATATATAGAAAAATAGAGAATCTATCAACATGGGAGTCGATTATATCAACAATCGAGAAATCACTAAAACCATTCACTAAAAGTCTCAAGAGGCCAATTACTGAAGAGGATATATCTAAACTCACAGAGCTCAAAATAAAAAGAATATCAAAATATGATTTAGATAAAGCGCAGGGGAACATCCTGTCCATCGAAAATGATATTAAAGAGATTAAATCTAATATTAAAAATTTGGTGGACTATGCCATTGCTTACTATGAAAATTTACTATCTAATTTTAGCGATGGAAAAGAAAGAAAAACAATTATCCAGAAATTTGACAATATATCAGCCAGGACAGTCGCCATTGCCAATAAGAAATTATATGTAAATAGGAAGGATGGATTTATTGGATTTGATTTAAAGTCTGATGAATTTATTTCAGAGTGTTCTGAGCTTGATAGTGTCATTGTCTTTCTTGAGAATGGAACATATGTAGTAACATCAATAGAATCAAAAAAATATATAGGTAATAATATTCTGCATGTGGCAGTGTGGAAGAAAAGTGACGATCACATGGTATACAACTATGTGTACAAAGATGCAAAGACAGCCTGGTCCTATGTGAAAAGATTTTCAGTTACAGCGGCAATTAAAGATAGAGTCTATTCACTGACAAAAAATGAAGATCAGTCAACAGCGCAGTATATTACAGCAAACCCAAACAGTGAAGCTGAGGTGATATCTATAGATTTAGATCTTAGATCAAAGGCCAGAGTTAAAAATTTAAAGTATGACTTCTCAATCCTTGATATTAAGAGCAAAACATCAAAAGGAAATATCTTAACAAAGTATTTAATTAGAAAAATAACTCAATTCTCGAAGGGAGAGTCTACTCTTGGGGGAAAAGATCTTTGGATAGATGAGTCTGTTGGTAAATTAAATTTCGAATCAAGAGGCAGGTACCTAGGAAAGTTTGATTCCAGTGACATGCTCCTATGCATAAAAAAAGATGGATCCTATACGGCTGTAACCATCGATCTGAATCAGAGGTTTAAATTAAATGATATTTTAATTTTAGAAAAATTTAATAGAGAGTCTACTGTATCGTGCATGTACTATGATTCCAGTTCAAAAAATAGCTATATCAAACGATTTAACATTGAGACATTAACATCTGACAAAGAATTTTATTTTTTAGATGAGAATAGTGCGATGAAATTATTATTGGTCACAACCTCTATGGGTTCTACGTTTAAATTTAATTATCATTCAGTGAGTGGCCAGAAAAAAGTGAAGGAGATAGATGTAGATAATTTTGTGGGGGTAAAGGGCTGGAAGTCGATAGGCAATAAAGTTAGCCACCACAAAAGAATGAGTGGATATGAGGTTATTGAAAATGATATAGAAAAGGAAGAAGGGGCTGAAACTCATAGCGAGTCAAAAGATAATAATGATTCTGATACATTAAATCTTTTTGAGTAGGCTCAATTATAATTAAATTAAGGTTCATCATTTAAAAGAAAAACATGGAAAACGTACCTCAGATAGATAGCAAAATCATTGAAGAACATGGACTCAGTCTAGAGGAATATGATAAGATAATCAATATTTTAGGTAGAGAGCCTAACTATGTTGAACTTGGTATTTTCTCTGTTATGTGGAGTGAGCATTGTTCATATAAAAGTTCAATTAAAATGATTAAAACCCTACCTAGGGATGGAGGGAGATTATTAGTAGAGGCCGGAGAAGAGAATGCCGGTCTGGTTGACCTTGGCGGAGATATTGCAACCGCCTTTAAAATTGAATCACATAATCATCCTTCTGCAGTTGAGCCCTATGAGGGAGCAGCCACTGGAGTGGGTGGTATCATGAGAGATGTCTTTACAATGGGAGCCAGGCCCATCGCCTCAATGAATTCACTGAGATTTGGAAATCTTGATAAACCTAGAAATAAATTTTTATTAGAGCATGTAGTTGAAGGTATCGCTGATTATGGAAACTGTCTAGGGATCCCAACAGTTGGGGGAGAAGTTGTTGTTGAGGATGTGTACTCTGGAAATCCATTGGTTAATGCGATGTCTGTTGGTATTGTTAAAACCAAAAACGTCGCAAGCGCAATAGCATCTGGAGAGGGGAATCCCGTTTTTATTGTTGGATCAAGCACTGGCAGAGATGGAATCCATGGAGCTACATTTGCATCAGTTGAACTTACAGAGGAAACTGAATCAAAGCGATCCAATGTTCAGGTTGGAGATCCATTTACAGAGAAACTTTTATTGGAGGCGACTCTAGAATTATGTAAAAAAACATGGCTAGTAGGGATACAGGATATGGGTGCCGCTGGAATAACCTGCTCATGTTCAGAGATGTCAGCGAAAGGAAAGACAGGAATCAAGATTGATTTAGATCTAGTTCCAGTAAGAGAGCAGGATATGAACGCATATGAGATTATGCTATCTGAATCTCAAGAGAGGATGCTGGTGGTTGTTAAAAAAGGATTTGAGAAAGAGTTAAGTGATATTTTTGAAAAATGGGAACTAAACTGCACAAAGGTAGGAGAGGTCACCGACACAGGGCATCTGGATGTCATGCATGGTGGAGAGAGAGTTGCATACATTCCAACGGAGGAACTTGTGCTTGGAGGCGGAGCGCCTCAGTATGATATGCCCTACAGCGAACCCGAGTACTACACCACGCTTAATAAATTTAGTATTGACTCAATCCCAGAGCGGGAGACATACAACGATGAATTAATCACGCTGCTCTCCTCACCTAATATCACTAACAAAGAGTATGTGTACAGCCAGTATGATTCTACAGTTAGGACTAATACGGTTATTGGGCCGGGCTCTGATGCAGCGGTGATTAGACTTAAAGGCACCCAGAAAGCCCTATCAATCAGCACCGACTGCAATGGAAGGTATGTCTATCTTGAGCCTAGAAAAGGTGGAATGATTGCGGTTGCTGAATCAGCCAGAAACGTTGTGTGTTCAGGGGGACTTCCTCTAGCGATAACAAACTGTCTGAATTTTGGAAACCCAGAAAGACCAACTATTATGGGTCAGTTTGTA
>CAZHKH010000059.1:0-9050 GCA_964532515.1 uncultured bacterium | reverse complement strand
ATCACATCAATATCTAGCTCTTTAATAGCCCTATTAATAGACTGAATTTTATTTGAACCAACCACCATTGTTATTTGAGGATATTCTTTAATAATAGAGAGTGGTTCATCGCCAACTTGATCTGCGGTATAATTCTTATTTTTATTAACTACGATTGTTTTGTTATCACTTCGCCCATATCCCCTTGTAATAATACAGGGTTTTATATTATAAGATATCAGTTCATTAATAAGCCACCCAACCATAGGTGTTTTTCCTGTGCCACCCATTGATATATTGCCCACTGAGATGATGGGGATATTAAATGAATGACTTTTCAATATTTTATATTTATATAATTTTATGCGAATAGTGGAAAATATATTTATAATAAACTGCATAAAATTCATTTTATTTTATCATCCAATACATATAAATGGTTATTTAGAAATTTTGTCAAATCATCAGCGTTCTCAGGTTTCAACATCTTTTTTTCAAGCACCATAGGATCAGAGAATTGAATATAAATTTTCCCAAAAGGCTTTGGAATGCGGAGGCTATCCCAGGACTTAGCTTTCCAATATTTAGTTGAACCACACGCAATAGAAATAATCTGTGCATCCGTTTTTAAAGCAATTTTATATGATCCTAACTTTGCTTGTTTAGGTGGCCCCTTTGGTCCATCATTAGTAATGGCAACAATAGAATCTGAATTTTTAAAGACTCTGAACATACTTTTAATTACATTATCCCACCCTCGAGTACTAGATCCCTTAATAAGCTTAATAGATGCTCTTTTTAAAAAATAAGCCATAATTTGGGAGTCTTCATGTGTACTTGATACGGCCCAGAGATTATTTGTTTTATATTTTTTAAAAAAATATACTGCATATAAAAATCTGGAATGCCATGAACATAACATAATAGGCTTATTTGTTTTAATTGCTTTTTCAAATTTTTCTAATCCCAACAATTCCCACCTATTAGTTCTAAATAAAACAAAAAGCAGCCCCTGCATTAATATCGATAATATATATAATTTAATTTTTTTCATTTATGATGATTTTTGCAGCATTGTTTATAGCATTAGATTTATTTAAAAAACCATTTTTTATTATTTTCAAATCTCTTTTTATTGAATTATAATATTTTGTATCTGCAAGCAAACGATTAACTTCTACAACAAGATTATTAACATTCACATCTGATTGTATTAGTTCTGGGATGATTTTTTTATTAGCGATAATATTTGTCATTGAAATATATTTTACTTTCATCAATAATTTGGAAATATAAGCCGACAATTTTGATAATTTATATGCAACAACACAAGGAGTATTCATAAATGTAGCTTGTAGTGAAATTGTTCCTGATGTTACAAGTGCAACATCGCAGCACTCAAGCAACTTAAGAGGATTGTCTGAAATTATTTTAATGTTAGATATTTTATATTGATTTTTTATTTCCCCTTCATTGAATTCAGGAGCAAGACCAATTGCACACTCTATATTTTTATTTTCTCCCATTAATTTATCGGCCATCTTCAAATAATCTGGTAAATGTTTTTCTAACTCTTGCGTTCGACTTCCAGGGAATATTCCGACCAGTTTTTTTCTTAATGATAAATTATTTCTTCTTCTTATTTCTTTTTTATTAGAGGGCTTCCAAGTATCTAAAAATGGGTGACCTACATATTTAGCGTTAATATTTTTATTGTTATAATATTTTTCTTCAAATGGAAAAATGACAATCATTTGATCAACATATTTTTTTATACTCTTAATGCGATTTTCATTCCAGGCCCAAATTTGGGGACTTATAAAAAAATTGATCTTTGTTTTGGGTGATTGATTTTTAATTTTTTTTGCTAAATTTAAATTAAACCCAGGATAATCTATTAAAATCACATTAGATGGTTTTAACTCATAAATAAATTGCGTGATTCTTTTTGAAAGGATTGTCATATAAGGTATTTTACTTAATGCTTCTGAAAAGCCAACAACCGACATATTATTAATATTTTCTATTTGATTGAGGCCACTAGCAAGCATGTCATGACCACCAATTCCCCAGAATTCAACACGTTCACGACTAATTTTATTAATTTCACACATTAGTTGGCCACCATATTGATCACCAGAAGTTTCACCAGCAATAATCACATGCCTTTTCATCAATTATTGGTTTTTTATTTGATTACAAATTTGTATTGCAATATCTAACGCTTTCATCCCATCACTTCCAGAAACAACGGGTTCTTTTGCTTTTTGAATTGATTGAATAAAATCTATTAGCTCAACTCTAAGGGCATTGTGTGAATGAATGATTGGTTTGTCATATAAAATATATTTTTCTTTATTTTCATTTACAACAATGTATGAACGATCATTTTTAGGCTTATTCTTTGACAGAACATAGGTTTCCACACATGGATCTAAAAAATCTATATTAGTATATGAGTGTGATTCAAAAATTCTAAATTTCCTTAATTTTTTTTGAGAAATTCTGCTAGCCGTCATATTAGCAACACAGCCATTTTCAAACTCTATTCTTGTATTTGCCATGTCAATTTTATTTGATAATACTGATACACCAGATGCATTGATACATTTAATCTTAGATTTCACAATTGTCATCAATATATCAATATCATGTATCATTAAATCTAATATTACATCTACATCTGTACCTCTTATATTAAATGGGGACAATCTATGAGATTCAATAAATTGAGGGTTCATATTTTTTGTATTTAAAGCACAGAAGGCTGGATTAAATCTTTCAATATGACCCACTTGTATTATTTTTTTATGTTCTTTAGATAGTACTATCAAATCTTCAGCTTCATAAAGATCTTTAGTAATAGGTTTTTCAATCAACACATGACAGCCTCCCAATATGGCCTTCTGTGCAATTGCAGAATGTGTCAACGTTGGAGTGCAAATTGAAACTCCATCACAATCATCAAACAAATCATTCACATTATTATATGAATTGGTATTTAATTGATTTCCTATTTTTGTTGCTCTTTCTGTATCAATATCAAATAGGCCAACAAAATCTACTCCATCAATTAATTGGTATTGTTCAACATGAAATTTTCCTAAATGCCCAACACCAATGACACCTATTTTTATTTTATGATTTTCTGACATATTTTAATTTAAGTATATTTGTTCTTGTTTTTTAGGATATTAATTTTGAAATTATTTGCCCAACTTAAGAGAGATTAGAAATGTCGTTATTATTAAAAAATTGTATCAGTTATGGTGTTCTCGTAATTGGCCTATTAGTATATTGTGTTTGTCTTAGTTCATATGAGTTTGTAGAATCATGCATTGTAATGCTATTAACCATTTTACTATGGTCGGCCCTCACAACATATTTAGAAAGTTTTGATACACTTACTTTTTCTAAAGTTTTAAGTATTACTGGGATTATTTTTGCCATTTCTTTTTTCTTTTTCTTTGGAGTAGAAGAAGTACCCATACCAAAGGGCGCGATGTTATTTCATGCACCAGGAATTGCCATTACCCTGTTTATAGTTTTAATGTCTGTTTTACCAATGTTATATATTATCCATGGAGATAAAATTCCTCAATTAGTAAATTCACAATCCCTATCTTCACAACCTACAACCGATTCAGCGTTTAATGAATTGGCGAATGATGACATTAATGATGATTGGGAAATTGCAACAGAGGAAGAGGCGATATCAGGTGATTTTGAAATTGCTGCCTAATATTTATTGCGTTTTATAATATCCCCTTAATATGGCGGATAACATTCCAATCTGTATTATAATATTACTTACTAGAGGTATTTTATAGCTTTTCCTGCATAGATGATATAGAATATTAAACATACCTTTAAAAACAACATTCTTCATCAAAAAAACATTCCATTTCACAATATTTTGTTTTAGCTGTTGATCTAAATTTTTAAAATTAGTTTCACCAAATTCAATTAATTTATATAGATGTTGTTGATAATCAGGATGATTTATTCTTGTTCCCACTGCATTGCTTGTGGCTCGAATCATTTGCGGGAATTGTTTATGTAATCTATATGCAAAATCTAATTCTTCGCCCCCATAATATTTTAAATGAGGATCAAACTTCACATGATTAAATATTGATTTATGAACGATAGAATTACTAAATAATAAATTTTGATAATCAACATGTTCATTGTTTTGATACCTTTTAATTCCTCGATTGCTATGGTTTAAATATTTTTGAAAAACAGAATCTTTTGTACTATAATTAAGAGAACCAGTAAAAACATATGCATTATTATTAGTTATAGATCGAGTATACTCGATAATTAAATCTGATTTTACCAGGATGTTACTATTTAAAAATAAAATCCACTCTCCGGTTGCCAGTTCAACTCCCTTGGCTCGTGCATGGGATCGTCCCTTATTATTTTTACAATGAAATTTCTGCCTATTAAATTTTAATGGATAATTATTAAATACTTCTAGTGAGTTGTCCGTAGAACCATCATCAATGTAGATAACTTCTATTAAATGATTTTTAACAATTAAATTATTAATTGATTCTAAAACATTTTTTAACGAATCCTTTGTATTATAACCAATAATAACAATTGAGATATGTATAGGTTTATTTTCCATTAATTAAGTTAATAAATTTTTCATGTTGTATTTTCCATGTAAATTTTTTCTGTATAGTTTGTTGAATATGAGCGTATTGTTTTTTATGATTTATTATATATTTCACAGCATTGATTTGTTCTTGACAGTTTTGCTCATCAACGATAACTCCTAGATTATATTTTTCAACTATATTTTTCATGTTTTTTAATGGTGATGAGATTACTGGTAGCCCCATCAAGGTATATTCAAATAATTTATTGGGCATAGCAAGTTGGTTACTAATTCCATGGCCCTCTATCACCAACCATCCAATATCACCAGCTGCCGTGTAATTAGGCAACTCAAGATATGGAACTTTACTAATAAATTTTATTTTATCAAGCACCTGGAGGCTCCTTGCTTGTTGCACATAATGATTTTTTTCCTCACCATCTCCAACAATAATCCCCGTAATATTATTGGTTGAACTAACTAATTTAATTAATTGATTTATACCCCTGTGTTTTTGAATGACACCTTGATATATAATGGTTGTGTGATTCATTGGAATATTCAGTTTTTCTTTAATATTGTATTTTGTGCTATTAGAATGGTGAATTGGATAATTATAAATTTTGTGCCAATCTAGATGTTTAAAATTTTGATATTTTTGCTTTAGTAGCCTTTCATCTGAATCAGCTGTAGTTAGTATTGTATTAACATATTTCAAAAAATATTTTTCATACCAATAGGACACCTTTTTATATAAAGGTTTAGACTGATGCGCAGCTAATTCTGTATAAATTTCCCTGCAATCATATATTATATGTGCATCTTTAAATTTCGTTGCACTTGATAGAGCATATAAATCGCCCGCGATAATGACATCTATTTTTTCATGTTGTAATAATTGTACAACACTATTATGAAATTCGATATATTTTCGTAATCCTGTTTTTTGTAATTTTATATTGAGAAACTTGATATCATCAAAATTTTTATTATCAACAAATTCATTGTATGTACATATTATAGTCACCTCATTATTGGCTAATAATAATGATTTTGCCATATTAATACATCGTGCATCAAAAAAGAAATCCCCTAAAAATATAATAGCTATTTTTTTATTCATCGTATTTTTGTTGTCAATAGATTAATAATTGGAGATGAAATCATTTGTGGCATTGAATAGATAATTTTAAATAAAATATTTTTTAATGATAGAGGGTACTTTGTAAATGCTTTACTATAATACTGTTTTGCTCTATTAAATTTATTAGAATAAAAAAACATGCTTCCTAATTTTCTGTAGTGTACCGCCATTCTTTGAGCTGAACTATGGGTTATAATATAATTTTCATGTTTTTGAATAATATATTCAATAGCACAAGATTCTTTATAATAATTAGAGCTCTGGCTTTTATTAGACAAATTCCACTGAAACATAGATTCATTAATATTATCAACCCTAGGATTCGATTTTGCTATGGAAATAAAAAAATCCCAATCTTCAGATGGTTCAGAGTTCTGGTCAAATTTATCTATATGTTCTACAAGAAAATCCTTTCTAAACAAACAACATTGGAAAAATGGCCCAGGATTTTTTATAATATTTGCTTTAAAATCAATTGCAAATTCTCTTAAAGATTTTTTATAGCTTGTATTATCTATCATATCATTAATGATATAATCTGACATAATAAAATCTAATTTTTTTTTCATCATAACATCTAATTGCTTCTTCAATTTATTATTTAACCAAACATCATCATCATCTAAAAACGCAATATATTCACCAGAAGATTTTTTAATTCCCTCTATTCGTGCCAAGGTTACACCTACATTATGTGGCTGTTTAAAATATTTTATTTTTGAATTTTTAAGTTTATCTATTTCTGACTCCGTATCATCCGTTGAGGCATCATCAATAATAATTATTTCATAATCATCCGCGTTATATAATAAAACATGATCAATAGTTTTGAGTAATTGGTTAGAATTATTGTAGGTTGGTATAATGATTGAAATCATACAGTTTTTTTCATAGAAATTATTTTTATAATGCTTAGAGTACTATAAATAATAAATAGTATAGGAAGGTAAACAATTCCTTGATTATGGCAATATAGCGCAATGATACTGATAGTCGCGATATATATGATATCATTTAATTTATATTTAATAGGTAGCCATTCTTGATTTTTATAAATCAAAAATATTGTCATTGCTAGGTATGATGATAATGTTGAAATGGCTGCACCATAAAATCCATATATCGGAATTAATGTATAGTTCATAATAATATTTACGACAAAACCCAAGCCCCAAAAATATGGAACCCAGTTTTGTTTATTTTTAATATATATTGATGGCATTTGCAGTATAAAAACCCCATATATTAGATAGCTTAAGGCAATAACAGGAATAATACTTCCACCACCCCAAAATTCTTTTCCAATTAAGAAAGTTCCATTAATATTAACTTGAAACAACAGAAGCCATAGCATCGAAATTAGTGTTGATATAAAAATTAATATAACAATAAATCGTTCACCTATATTTTTGAATGCCTGTACATTATTTTCATGTTTTTCTTTAAGGTAAAATGGCTGCCAGTTTAAATTAAATGCACGAACAACCAGCAATATTATTGCGCCAATTTTATATCCTGCACCATACAAGCCAACATTTTCAACTGAGCTAAGCCACCCCAGCATCAATCTATCTGCCATTTCTATCATAATAAAAAATATAGATGCAGGAAGAAAAGGGATACTAAAAACCACCATTTTTTTTAATAAATCATAATCAAATAGTGTAAATTTTAGATTCATTATTATTAAAGGAGATAACAATAGTAACTGTATCATTGATACTCCAACCATAGATAGTAAAGCTCCACCAAACCCCATATTTAATATTTTAATAAAATATATATTGAGATATAATGAAAACCCCACATTCACAAAGCTTACAAGTAAAAAATAAAATGGTTTTTCTAATAATCTTATAATAGTCATTAACCTTGATGATAACATATCACAAAACAAAATACACAATAACAATTGTGCTATTTCATGTATTTCAAAATACCAGACAACCTCACGGAAGTATCCTAATAATGGATTATCACCTATAATTAGAAAGAAAAAAAGTATTCCACTTAATATGAATCCATATATGATTGAATAAATTATTGATGTTGAAATAATTTTTTTTGAATGTTTAGGGTTGTAAAATTTCAATAAAGAAGAATCCATCCCATGATTATACAGTGTATTTAAAAATGCAAGGATGGTATACAATATAAAAACATATCCAGCCTCTTTTGTTGTTAACAAATTAGTATATAGAGGCAATAAAAGAAATGAAATAGCACGAAGCGAAAGAAACCCAACACTATATACAATAGTTATACTCCAAAAATTATTTTTATTACTCACAATAATCCTTTTGATACGCAACTCTTAAAACGCCCCTAGCATTAAACTGTTCCTTGAAATGTATCAAACTTAATTTAGGAGCCATAGGATCATTTGCTTCGGGGGTATGAGATACTCCAAAATCAACCATTTGATAACCCAGTTGTTTAGAAATTTCCATACATTTATATAATTGCAACATAGAAATTTGTGAATTTCTCAATTCTTCTAATATCGTATTATAAAATATTAGCGATATTTTTTTATTAGCAAAAAACATCAGACTCCCACCTACAACACTATCCTTCTTCATAGTTAATAACAATTTAATTTGCTCAGGAAATATTTTTTTTAATTGATATAATTCCTCTAAAGAATGTGTAGGCTTAGTTTTAAATTTTTCTTTTGACTTTAGGAGAATATCATAAAACAAATCAAATTCATTTGATTCTTTAAATTCTAATGCATTTAATCCATCATCATTATTTAAATATCTACGCTTTCTTTTTTTTAGAAGATCTAACACACTAACTGTTTCATTAATATTCACTGCATGTGATATATAAATCTCTTTTTTTCTAAAATGGTTCCACTGTAGTAGATAATCAAGAGAATCATCTACTTCTTTATGGTATATAGATGGACTATTAATTAGAAAAATAGATTTCAATTTTTTATTTTTACAATAATTATCTAATTCTTGAATAATATTATTAATAACAGAAAATTCAGTTTTTTTTGCTAATACTAATCCGCCATAACTAGATCCAGGATGTGAATATAAAATATTATTTTTAATAGCAGCCGGCAATACCGCAACGATATTATTATTATTTTTAATAATTAACGAATTATCAACAAATTTTCTATCTATATGATAATTAATGAATCTTTGTTTTTGAAACATAGTTCCATTATTAGATGCATTAATAAATTGATCCCATTCATCTAATTGTTTTTTTTCATATTTACTAATTGTAATCATTTGCCAATAAAAATATTATTAAATCAAATTTACATTTATTTTACAATAAATAATCTTATAT
>CAZHKH010000058.1:0-9169 GCA_964532515.1 uncultured bacterium | reverse complement strand
GTGTAGTATCTAGTTGCATGTTTAAATGAAATAGAGGACCCCTGATCGGCATTTGAAATACAGAGAAATAAGAATACAATAAATACACTACCTCTATCGCGTAAAGGTTTTATTATATTATGTAATAGCGACACAATTGTAACAATTATTCGCTAGGCTATCTCCTTTTTTGTTGTGTTATTGCTTTTTTCAAGGTGGGGAATAAGGGTATCCATTATTGCTCTAATGGCCTTCCCTCTATGTGAATAAATTTCTTTTTCATCAATCTTCATTTCAGCAAATGTTTTATTCGCTTCAGGGACAAAAAATATCGGGTCATATCCAAAACCAAAATCTCCAACTGATGATCTTGATATTGTTCCCTCTGCAATTCCTTCTGCTGTTATCTGAGATTCTTTATCAATATATGCGATGACCGTCTTAAACTTAGCTGTTCTATTTGGCATGGGTATGGTTTGCATATCATCTAGTAATTTTTCAACATTATCATAGTAGGAGCAACCTTCACCTGCATATCTTGCAGTGTATACACCTGGAGCTCCATTTAATGCATCTACCTCAAGGCCCGTATCATCAGATAGGGTTGGAATTCCTGTTATATTAAAAACCTCTTTGGCTTTAATTAAGGCATTCTCCTCTAATGTTTTTCCATCTTCTACAATTTCCCCTATGTCAGGAAAGTCATTTAAAGTAAGAAGCTTTACTCCATCAAAATGATGATTAAATGCTTTTAAAAGCTCTTGTAATTTATCATTATTATGTGTTGCTATTACTATTTTCATAAACTATCCAAAATTAACTATATATCTGTCATATAACAAAAAATAACAAATAATATTTATCATTAGATATTTTATATGCTTAAAAGAGAAGAATGTTTAGATATTTATTTAAAATTTTAATGATATAATAAATTATTTTTTTGTAAGTGGTTTTGTTTCGTATTTTTTGACTTGATTCTGATTGAATTATGACCAAAATTTTATATGGTCAGATAGCTCAGTCGGTAGAGCAGAGGACTGAAAATCCTCGTGTCGGCGGTTCGATTCCGTCTCTGACCACCTCTAAGCCCTTCGATTTTGTCGAGGGGCTTTTTGTTTATAGCTATATATTTAATATTATTTGTACTAAACTAACAATATCTAGTACATCAAGTTGCCCATCTTGATTCATATCACCAGCCTGGATATACTCTGAGCCACTATCTAGTACAACAGATACAAGAGAAACAACATCAAGAACATTTATATCTCCATCTTGATTAACATCACCTAAGAGTAATCCTTCATCGCTCACAGAAAGACTTACTGGAAAATCAATTGTTGATTCAATATTTGTTGAAACAAATATATGTGCCATATAATCTCCCATAAGTATCTCTTCAGCTGTTACCTCTACATTAATATCTACACTTTCATCATTATAGATTTCACCTGTTAATCCACTATCTGATGTTAATGTTAACCAGCTCCCTGGTTCATATGGTGCTATAAACTTAAAAGAGAGTTCATCTTCAAAATAATCACCTGTATATACATCAACTTGCGTTGCAATTGTACCTGATGCATCTTGGATCCCAACCGTAGCGCTATAAGCTCCCTGAATATTTCTATGATTTATATCTATTTCACCATCTTCATAAATAATAATTTGGAAATCATAATAGCTATCTTCATAGCCATCTGAAGCCCAGTGATATACATCCTCAAACCAAACTACAAGTCTATCCTCAGTTGATTGATAGTATACATTTCCGGAGCATGATGCATTGCAATTATCATTGACTGGATTAAGATCATCCCAGAATCCAAAGATTGCAAGCCGTGGGGCATCAACTGACGGGATGTTTCCATTATACCAGGCATCACTTTCTTCTCCAAAGCCAATCCAGCCATTAGCATTAATAAGAAACTCACTATAATTATCACCATAAAATGGAAATTCAAAACCAATATCAATTGGCTCCGTACCAGAATCATTCGTTTCAAATGAAACTTGAGTTGAATTATCTGAAATATCAATCCATTCATAATCAATTTCTTCATCTAAATTCGAGTCACTCCAAAAGTATCCATATGAATCTGGACCACCTCCTGGAGTAGTAAATGGTGAGTCAATTGATTCATAGCTTTGAGAAATAGAATAGGATAAAAGAGATCCTTCCTCACCTGTATTAGATACGGTTATAATCCCAGATCCAATTTCTCCCTGTGCTAACTCAAAATTTAAATCACTTGAAGAATAATTTAAATTGGGCGTTGGTAGAGTTATAGGTGATTCCGTCGTAATATAAATTGCAGTTTCATCTTCAAGCTCCATTGCTGCTGTTGGGTAAATATTATTAAATGTATACTGAATCCCATCATCAGCTAAATGATTCTCTATTCCTATTGTTGCATAGCCTCCATGTATTGGTGGATAGCTATTAAAGTTACCTGATGAGGTATTATTAAATTCTTTGTATTGAACTTTTATACTATTATCCCCATAAGGTGGAGCAGAGTCATTTAATAAAATAACCTGAAATGTTTCTATTGAGTTATTATTTTCGGTTCTCATATCTGACCACTCAATTATAAAACTGTCACCTGTATCATAGATAAACACATCACCACTGCTAGTGGTTTCAAGATCATCCCAAAACCCAGCAATCATTGGTGAAGGTCCACCTGCTCCTGGAATTGGATAGTTTCTAAATGCTTCCATATCTGAATGGCCCATTGCAACCCATCCATTTGGACTCACTGTTATCTCATTATAGCTTATACCATAAAATTTAAAAGAAAATGGAAGATCTACATGCGCTAAAGGATTTCCATTCCAATTTCCATTCCCACTATTTGATAAATTTAAATCAGTTCCAGAGCCACCATAATCTGGATCTATTTCAATCCAATTATATGCTGGAGCTAGGTTATATTCTAAATCTCCTGAATCATATATGTAATATCCATAGTCATCTGGACCAAGCGGATCCTCCTCTCCAACTCTTCCTGCTTCCAAAATAAAAGTCTCTACTCTATTATATCCATCATCAGTTTGAATGTGTAGGTCTAATAAAAATTGAGTCCCAGAAATTACATCTCCGCTAACTGTAACATTAAAGCAATCATTGCAAATCATACTGGTATTTGAAGACATATCAGTCCAAGTTCCATCTGAATCATTAATTTCTATCTCATTTCCATTATAAATAAGTTCAGCTATTATTCCAGTTGCACTAAGAGAGCCAATATTTGTTAGCTCAATGATTATATTTTCAGTATCACCTGGACTTATATCCGCAGATGAACTTGGATACAACAAACTTCCCATAACATCAATATCAACCACTGATGACCATTCATTGGAACCATCAGTTATTGTAATAAATATTTCAAGATCTTCACCTTGAATAGCAGCAGGTGAAATAGAAATATCAAAATCACCATACATGTTCTGTCCAGGTGAGATAGTTCCATAAGAGATGCTTCCTGAGTTAATGGTAACATAGTTAGATTCTGATGTAAGAACAGCAGAAATATTGTTAGCTGTAGATTGGCCATAATTATAAATAGGAATGGATAGGGTTACCGCCTCCCCTGCTGCTGCAATCCCATCATTAGAATCTAAAATAATAATATCTGCATCCATTGAAAGATTTACAGATAAGGAATCGTTTGTTACTGCCAGAGTACCTTGATATGGCTTATGATTATCCTTGGTTACAGTAATTTTAGCAGAACTTGTAAAATCACCATCTATATCAAAGCTAACCATTCCCATTGTATCTGTATATTTATTGATGGGGTTATTGCTTTCAGAAATGAAAAAAGTCACCTGTGCATCTGAAATTGGATTATTAAATTCGTCAGTTACGATAACATCAATAAAATTAGTTCCATATGAAATACTTGATGGATGATTTGCATAAAGCACAGTTGGAGTATCTGTCCACAAATGTGTTGCAGGGTCACCCATAAGATTGTTCCACTGAGTAAAGGCACTTACCCACTGATCATAGTCCCCTGGATAGGTGCTTAATAGAGCAAGTTTCCCACTTGCAAGAGCAGCTCCCGCTGTTTCAACTCTATCTGCAAATAATCCATCATAAATACCCATATCAATAATATTATTAAATAGCGTATGAGTATTCCAGGTTGCCGTACCAATTGCTGCAACTCCTCCCTTTGGATTTGAGGTGCTCCCTGATCTTAAAAATGATTCAGACATGGTTGTAGTCTCTTCAGCAAATGAGCCTGTCCCACAGGTTAAAATTGTTGCAAAAGGAAGTTTTACACCGCTATTAGCATTATTAATATTACTAGAACTAAATCCACTCATGCCAAGATAGCCTCTATAATTAAAATAAAGGACTCCTTCTTCAAGTTGATTTTCCATCCAGCTGGACCAACTCCCACCGGATGTTTTTATCTCAACATCCTCAAAGCCATGTGCCTCTAATGTCTCTTTTACATACTCTTTTGTAATCGCACATGAATTCCCTGAGGTAGAAGGATCTCCCGCCATCGCTGCTCTTTCATAGTAATCTCCAAAATTATTAAGGTAGGTAGCTTTTTCATAAAGTAAAATCTTATTAGATACGGTATTAAGATCAGTGCTACTCTGCACAGATATACGACCCACTAGGACCTCTGGAAGGAGATCGTTCCCATCTAATTGTGAATATGGAAGATCACCCTCGCAATCATTCCCATAAGAGTTGTGACCAAATCCATTATAATATGTAGGAATTGAATAAGAACCTCCAACATCTCCTACAAGAGCAACATATTCAGGAGGATTTTCCCAGTTATTATATGCATTTTGAATATAATTTTTTATGGAAGAAGAAGTGCTCCCTGTTTCTGAAAGAGATGCAACGTGAACTATATAGCCTCTTTCATTTCTCCACTCAATTAAATTTTGGAAATAGGAATTACTCGATGAAGATCCACCACAAATATATAAGATGGTTGATGGCTGATAATCTTCATCACGATTATCCATACTATAGTTTAAAACATGATCTTTGTATATCTTTTCAAAAACTCTAGACTTGGGAATTTGTTTTTTTTCTACCTGATTGCTTGATGTGTTTTTTGTTAATGTTACTTCTATAGATTTATAAACTTCAAGCTCCTTAGATTTTGGATTATAGGCAAATGGAATTAATGATAATATTGATATATCTATATCTCTCATAATCATAGGCTCTGAAAGAAAAGCATTATTACTTGGATATCGATCATTAGAATCATAGTAATTCTGATCTATATCCTGAACTTCAGATCTCTCAAGGCCATTTACCATGCCTTGGTTTGGGAAAATATTGACATTTTTTATCTTGTGTGAACTTTTGATTTCATATTCAATGCTATACTCAATTCCTTTATCTATCTCAATAAGTGATGTGAAAAGTGGTAGCTTAGGCATACCCAGTGTGCTTGTAGTAGCATTTGATTCTGAAATTATTTTTGTATAATCACCTTCAGTCTCTAGCTGTATATCGTCCATAAGGAAGTTGATTATATAGCGATTTTCATTTTCCTCAACTAATGTGAAATTTTTAATCTTCTTAGCATTTAATGTTGTTAGCAAAATAAAAATTGATGAATAGAATAATATTTTTTTCAATTTAATTCCCTTTATATATTTTATTTATAGATATTCCCCACAGAATTTATAGATAATTAACTAATTAATAATAAAATAAACTTGTTTCAGTTTGTGATAGGTTTTTATCAGTAACTAGTTAGTTGATATATAGTACCATTGTAATCAAGGATATAGAGCTCCCCATTTAGACCCTCTCCAAAGGAAGATATATATATTGTTTTTTTCTCATCTTGAAGGTTAATCGATTTAGTTAACTCTTTAAAATTAGAAATATTCTGATTCTTATACTTAAAAGACCAAATTCTACCAGTGCAATAGTCAGCGAAAAGATAATGTCCTTTTAAAGAATTAATTTTATTCCCCCTATATACATATCCGCCTGTTACAGAGCAGCCATGCACGTCATCCTCTTTCCAACCCAAAAGAACTTTTACTATGTTGGCATTATTAGGATATACATATATTGGCATCGTAACATTATTAAGCTCTTTACTATCATTAAATATGGAATCACCCTCATAATGATTCCATCCATAATTTTCTCCACCTTTTGATGATGCTGGTTGAAAATTAATTTCTTCCCAGGAATTTTGACCTACATCACCGATATATATATCACCTGTCAATTTATCAAATGAAAATCTCCATGCATTCCTAATCCCGTATGCCCATATTTCTTCTTTTGAATTTTTTAAACCTATAAATGGATTGGTCTGAGGAATTCTATATCCGGACTCAGTATTAACATCAATGCGAAGGATGGAACCAAAAAAATTTTCTAAATTTTGGCCATTATTGTGAGGGTCTCCTGAACTTCCCCCATCTCCTACAGATATATATAGATAACCATCAGGGCCAAAAGCTAACATTCCACCATTATGATTTGAATAAGGCTGCTCAAATGAAATTAAAATTTCTTCAAGATTTCCTTTAAACCTTGAAATAATGGTTTCACCATTATTATTTACATAGTTAACATAGATGGAATTATCTTCATGATAATTAGGAGACATTGCAAATCCTAAAAGACCTCTCTCATCACCTGGGAAAATAGGTGTATGCACTCTATCTCTAATATCTAAAAAAGGTTTTCTAGTTTTCTCTTTATTCATTAATTCCCACACCATTCCTCTTTGTTCAAGAATAAATAATATATTAGGGTTGGTAATATGACTAGTTAAATAAAGTGGTTTTTTAAATCCAGAAGCTATCTTCTTATAGCTAAGACCATCTCCATTTAAAATATTAAATATTATAAAAAAATAAATTATTCTTTTGAAATAATTCATAAATGAAATTTTATAATATTTTTTCAAATTCATTGGAAGTGAGTGGCTTGCTAAAATAATATCCTTGATATTTACTGCATTTGGCAGATTCTAATGCTTTAAATTCATGTTGAGTCTCAACCCCTTCTGCTATTACACTAATTTTTAATTCATTTGCCATCTTGATAATTGTATTTGCAATCTTATATTTTTCATCTTCCTTATCAATGCCAGATACAAAAGATTTATCTATTTTAATGATATCAACAGGCATTTCATTTAGATAATTAAAAGATGAATATCCAGTGCCAAAATCATCAATTGATAAAAATACACCCAATTCCTTAATCTTGTTTAGTCTTTCCATTGATTGTTTTTCATTTTTCATCATAATGCTTTCAGTTATTTCAATTTCTAGGTGCTGTGGATCTAGTCCAGAATGATCTAATGCATTTTTTATATCATTTATAATTGAATCTTCTTCAAGCTGTTTTGCAGATAAATTAATTGATCCAATGAGATGATGTCCCTGATCAACCCACTCTTTTATCTGATGGCAAACATTATTAATAACAAACTTCCCTATTTCATTAATTTGATTAGATTTTTCAGCAATGGGTATAAAATCAAGTGGAGAAATAATTCCTCTTTGAGGATGATCCCATCGAATAAGAGCCTCAAATCCATAAATAGTATTTGATGAATTAAATTTGGGCTGATAGTATAATTCCCATTGCTGATTGGAAATTGCCTCTCTAAGGCCAACTTCAAGACCAAATTGATTCATTAAATTTTCTTTTATTGAATGCTTATAGAATTTGTAATTATTTTTTCCATTATTCTTAACATAATTGACAGCAATCTGAGAATCTCTAATTAATTCATTTAAATTTTTACTATTATCAGGAAAAATACTCACCCCAATACTGGGATTTACTTGAAATTTAAGTCCATGTATATTTATTGGTTTATGAATAAGCTCCATTAAATCTTCTATCCTTTTTTGAATACCTTTAGATGAATCTGATTTTAAAATTAAATTAAATTTATCTAAGCCCCAATAACTTGCAATTTCTCCATTATTAATATTATTTTTTAATCTTGTTGATATTTTCTTAATAATTTCTGTTCCGATATCAGGGCCATGAGCCTCTACTATTAGCATGAAATCATCAATATCAATTAAGACAAATAGTAAAATTTTATTACTTTTAACAATTTCTCTTGATGCAATATCAAAAAATAATGTTTTATTTGGTAATTTGGTTCCTTCATCATATTTAGATTTTTTTTCAATATGATCAATACTATTAAATTTTTCTATTGCTAATGCAATCTGCTCTGATATAAAACATAATATATCCAGATCATTTTGGTTGAAAATAATTTCTTTGGTATAGCTTTGAATGGCCAAAATACCAATTGCCTTTTTATCATGGAGTATAAGCGGAACCCCAAGAAATGATTCTGGCGCAGTCCCCAGTCTACTGATAAACCCATTCTTAACTAACTGAAGATACTCTTTTTTATTTATTAAACATGATTTTTTTGATTTTAATATTAATGATGTAAGCCCTGTCCCGAGCTCAATTGATTCTTTGGGAATTGGGTCATTGATATCAACGTAATATGGGAATGATATCGAATTATTCTGCTCATCAAGTAACGCTATATAAAAATTATTAGTATGAACAAGTGATGTTATTTCACTGTGAATTTTTTTGTATAGATCATGAATATTATTAATATCATGAACAGCATGAGATATTCTAAAAATACTATCTTTTAATTTATTTAAATATTCAAGGCTAAGATTTTTGGAATTTGTTTTCATAAGCTATAATCATATTAAAGCTTGAAAAGCTAAATTGAAAGAAATTGATTTTAACAGAATGTAACTAGCAGATAGATTTTCTAAAATTATTTTTTAGGAAACTTATCTCTATAATCATCTTTTTTCTTTGTAGCATTCCATGTGGTCCTTCTCTCTATAGATGCAATTAAATGACTTAAATACATGATTACCGCAATAATTTGTAAAAAGGCGCTGCCCAACTCTAATCCAGCTCCAAAAATTAATATGCAAACTACTGTATTTAATAGCATTCTTAAAGTTTCAAGATATAATGCTCTCATATTATAACCCTATATTATTTTTTTAAAAGTATATCATTAAATTATTACAAAATTTTTATATTTCAATATCAATTTTATTACTCAAAAAAATAGATAGGAGTAGTTATGACCGGATACTATAGATTCCCAACAATTAATAATTCAACAATTGTATTTGTAGCTGAAGA
>CAZHKH010000057.1:0-9270 GCA_964532515.1 uncultured bacterium | reverse complement strand
CGTAACTCCAGACCTTATATAAAAAATAGCAGCACCATTATCTGGAGTCCATTCTAGAGATCTGATCTTTTCCTCAATACCTTCATACTCTCCTTTTCTTATATCAGAAAGATTTTTTCTATATTTATTACCTGCAGACTCCTCATATAAATAAACAGGTATAGAAAGTTCCTTGGCTACTTTTTTTGCCAATTTTTTAGAGTAAGCAATGCATTCATCCATAGAAACCTCAGATATAGGTATTAAAGGACACACATCTGTTGCTCCCATTCGTGGATGCTCCCCTGAGTGCTTTTTCATATCAATCAAGGTTGCAGCTATTTTTATCCCCTGGAAAGCAGCCTCTATTACATCTTCTGGAGGGCCAATAAATGTTACTACAGTTCTATTCGTATCTTTCCCCGGATCGACATCTAGAAGCTCTATATTTTTTATTGATGATATTTTATTGGTGATTTTATCTATTATATCAAGATCGGCGCCTTCGCTGAAATTTGGTACACATTCAATTAGTCTCATATTAATTTTCCATTCATTGGTTATTGACGTAAATTATTAGACATATAATAATAATTAATATTATTATATTTTTTAATATTTTATACCTACTAGAATATTCTCGATACATTTGATCTCTAATTTTTTTCATATTATTAGATCAACAATAAATAAAAATATATTACTCACAAGGGTTATTATTGGGGACATTATTTTCCATAAAACTGAATATCCCGTAAAAATACCAAACAGTATTAGACCAAGGAGTATTTGAGGTCCATAAGTATTCAAAAAAATCCCAACCTTTCTATTGTATCTTAAAATAATTGGGTTAAAAATTTGCGACCCATCCAAAGGAGAAATTGGTAATAAATTAAAAACTGCTAATGCAAGATTAATAATATAAAAGTAAGATACAATAATACTATCTAATGAAAATAAGTTTGATAAAAAAAGTGCAAGAAACGCTAATAGTAAATTTGAGGCTGGACCTGCAAAAGCTATTTTCATCATATCGCTAGTTGGGTTTTTAAGGTTATATGGATTTACCGGGACAGGCTTGGCCCATCCAAAGCCTACGAAAAAAATCATTATAGTTCCCATTGGATCAAGGTGATTTATAGGATTCATATTAGTTCTTTTTAATTTATATGAGGTATCATCACCTAATAAGAGAGCCATCAATGAATGAGAAAATTCATGAAAGCATAATGAGAATACCAGGGAAATAGATAGACCGATAAAAGCAGTTGGATCATTTTCAAGTAATCTGATTAGGCCCATTTTATCCTCTAGGATGGTGAGATTTATGTATCTCTTTTAGATACCTTTTATCAAGATGCGTATATATTTGAGTAGTTGTTATATCACTATGACCAAGCATCATTTGAACTGCTCGAAGGTCCGCCCCACCTTCTATTAAATGTGTTGCGAAACTATGTCTAAAAACATGTGGAGTTATATTTTTATGGTTACTTAATATTCTTGAATGTTTTTTTATAATTTTCCAAATACTTACTCGACTCAATCTTCCTCCCCTATTATTCAGAAAAAGATATCCTTCAGAATTCTTTTTCTTTAAAAATTTACCCCTATATTCATTGATATATATATTGAGCATAAATAGCGCTTTCTCTCCAAAGGGAATTACTCTCTGTTTATTTCCTTTCCCAATAACAGAGATAAAACTATCAGATAAATTTAAATCATTTAATTTTACATTCACAACTTCAGATATTCTTAATCCAGATGAATACATCATAAGTATAATGGTTTTATCTCTATAGCCAATTGGTTTTGAAAGTGATATTGAAGATATTATTGTATCTATCTCATTTACACTAATAATATGAGGCATTTTACTGTTATTTTTTGGACGATAAACTTTATCTGAAACATTTGTTTTTGTAAAATTATTATCTAATAAATAAAAATGGAAATTTTTTATACTGGAGATATATCTATTTATTGTAGCATTCGAATATTTTTCTTTTCTATTATATTTTTTATAAAATTTCAAATCAGAAATAAAGCTATTGATGTGTAAAGGTGTAACATCAATGTAATTGTCAATTTTATTTTTTATTAAAAAAAGAATATATTTTTCAATATCATACCATCTTGAATTAATAGTATTTACTTCTAATCTTCTTTCTAATTGTAAATAAAGCAGATATCTTTTAGCTATTTGATATAGTTCAGTTGTTTCCATTTAAATTATGAATAGATTTATTTATATCTGATAAAAATAGAGGATCTAGTGTTTGTTCTATCAATGATCCAATAACTAGATAAGAAGCTCCATTTTTAGCTAATTCTAATGCGGTATTTTTATCTTTTATTCCGCCACCCACCATAATGGGGATATTAAGGACTTTATTGATTTGATTTAGCAACTTTGTATTAATTGTAGAATTTGAATTACTTCCACATTCTAAAAATAATAATTGATTCCCTAGGTATTCTGCTGCCAAAGTATGGGATATAATATTTTCACTATCATCCATATCTAATGGTTCTGTATTACTTATAGTTTCTACTGCAGATTTACTATCAGTTTTTAAAAGTATATATCCTGTCGATATCACTTCTAATTTATAATTGTAAATTTTCTGAGATGAAGAAACTTGCTCTTCGATTAGATATTTAGGATTTCTTCCACTGAGCAGTGAAAGAAATAAAATAGCATCTGCAGCTTTAGATATTTGCGTTGAATCTCCTGGAAATATTATAATTGGCAAATTTGTTTCACCTTTGATTTTTTTTAGTCTCTTTTCAAAGTTATTATCAGATATGCGAGATCCTCCAACTAAGATACCGTCATAATTAGAATGATTTATAGTTTTAATGATTTCTGAAAGTATTGGATCATTTTTTGAATCTGGATCAATTAAAGCTAATATTTGCGTGCCATTTTCTTTTCTTTGCTTCTCTAATTGATTGAAAATCACTTAGCATCCTTCAATATGGAAACCAGGGTATCCATTTGGATCTTTGATCTTTTTTCTGTTACTGCAATCAGTATTTTATTCTCACTAATTGGATGTATATGAATACCTTCTTTTAAACATTTTTTAGATAATATCTTTGATGGAATGGTAGTTTCAACTACAAATTCATTTAAAAAGTTATTTTTATATAATACCTTATAGTCACCTAGAGAATCTATCTTTCTCGAAAGATAATAAGCTTTTGAAGTACATAGCTCATTAATTTTGCTTATTCCTTTTTTCCCTAATAGGGATAGATAGATAGCTGCTCTTAATGAAATCAAACCTTGATTTGTACATATATTTGAAGTTGCTCTCTCTCTTCTTATATGTTGCTCTCTAGTTTGCAATGTTAAAGTATAGCCTGTCTTTCCATTAATATCAACAGTCTTTCCTACAATCCTCCCTGGTAATTTTCTAATAAGGTTTTCTTTCACCGCAATAATACCAAGATAAGGACCTCCGTAAGATAGATAGTTTCCAAGTGATTGTCCTTCTCCAACATAGATATCTGCACCACATTTCCCTGGTGGCCTAATTGAGGATAATGCTATTGGATCTGAAACTGAAATAAGAAGAGCATTAGAATCATTCATTTTTTCTTTAATTTGGCTCCAATCCTCTAATTGCCCAAAATAATTAGGTGATTGCACAATAAGAGCAGAGATATTATTATCCATGGATTCACTGACTGACTCTAAAGAAACCACTCCATCTTTCGATTTTGGAAGTTTAATTATTTCCAAATTAAGATTTTTAATATGTGATTCAAGAACAGATAAATAGTTTCTATTTAAATATGGACTAACCAATATTTTATTCTTATTATTATAGCTATGAGATAGAAGTACAGCCTCAGCAACAGCACTAGCACCATCATACAACGATGCATTAGCAGCATCCATTCCGCTCAAAGAACATATCATGCTTTGATATTCATATATATATTGAAGAGTCCCTTGACTAACCTCTGCTTGATAGGGGGTGTATGCTGTGTAAAATTCAGATCTAGATGAAATAAAATCAACTATACTAGGGACATATCTATCATAAGCTCCACATCCAATAAATGAAACTCCAGATTTATTTTTAGATGAAATATTTTTCATATGATTAATAAGTTCTATTTCAGAGTATGAACTAGAAATATCATATTCATCTGTAATAAATAATTTTTGGGGAATAAATGAAATAAAATCTTCAAAAGAATCATGTCCTAAGTAAGTGAGAATTTCTTTCTCTTCATTTAATGTGCATGGTATATATTTCATTTATTTTCCTATAAAATTCAAATATTCTTTAGAGTTCATAGTCTCAATGGATTCAATTGGTGAGGAGAATTTTACACATCCTATCCATCCTTTTCCATATGGATCTGTATTTATAAGCTCAGGCTTATCTTCTATCATTTTATTAACCTCAATAATTTCTCCAGAAAGAGGGCTGTAAACATCTGCAACCGTTTTTACAGCCTCTATTGTAGCTATTGTCCCTCCATCTTGAATCGAGGTGTTTAATAGGGGGAGCTCAACAAAAATGATATCCCCAAGTTCTCCTTGCGCAAAATCTGTTATACCAATATAAATTTTATCATCTTCAACTTTTAACCATTCATGATCTTTTGTATACAATAAACTTTCCATTATTTCCATATTTACTCCTCAATTGAATTTAATTCATTTAAAAAATTTGTATTAATATCTCCATTTATAAATTTTTTATTATTTAATATAAATAATTGATATGGTATTATTGTTTTAACTCCCTCAATTACTATTTCTTTTAAAGCAGACTTCATTTTATTAATAGCCTCTATTCTTGTTTTATCATGAACTATTAATTTACAAATCATCGAATCATAAAAGGGAGGGATTTCATATCCTGCAAATAGATGAGTATCCACTCTTACTCCCATCCCAGAAGGTAAATGTAAACTAGTAACTTTTCCTGGATTTGGCATAAAATTATTATATGGATCTTCTGCAGTTATTCGGCACTCAATTGAATGTCCTCTTGGCTTAATCTGATACATCCAATCAGGAAAGATATAGTTATCATGACATTTTATCTGTGTCTTTATAATGTCAATTCCAGTGATCATTTCTGTCACAGGATGTTCTACTTGAACCCTTGTGTTCATTTCCATGAAATAAAAATTATTATATTTATCTAATAAAAACTCTATAGTACCAACACCTACATAGTTAACTGAATTTGCAATTTTTATAGCAACTTCAGACATTTTATTTCTTAAATCTTCATTAACAGCAACAGAAGGGGCTTCTTCAATAATTTTTTGATTTCTCCTTTGTATTGAACACTCTCGCTCCCCTAAAGATATTGTATTTCCTTTGGAATCAGATGCAATTTGAATTTCAATGTGTCGAGGTTCTTCAATAAATTTTTCTAAGTATACTCTCTCATCATTAAAAGATGCTTTTGCTTCAGATTGCGCTGAATTATAAGAATTCTCTAAATCCTGCTCTGAAGATACAATTCTCATGCCTTTTCCCCCTCCTCCTGAGGATGCTTTTATCATAACTGGGTATCCTATTTCTTTGGCAATAATTCTGCAATCATTAATGTTATCGATAACATCCTTACTTCCTGGAATAATATTTAATCCTAAATTCTGAACTGTTTTTCTTGCCTGAGATTTATCTCCCATCAAGTCTATAGTATCTGGAGTAGGACCAATAAATAGTATGTTGCTTTCTTGGCATATTTTTGCAAATTCAGAGTTTTCAGATAAAAACCCATACCCAGGATGTATTGCATCGCAGTTAGTAAGTTCTGCTGCAGATATAATTGAGGGAATATTAAGATAACTTTTAATACTTACAGATGGGCCAATGCAAATGGCTTCATCTGAAAATTTTGTATGTAGAGAAAGTTCATCTGCTTCAGAGAATACTGATACTGTTTTTATTCCAAGCTCATTACATGCACGTATGATTCGCAAAGCAATTTCACCGCGATTGGCAATGAGGATTTTATTAATCATCTAGTTTTATAGATATTATTTTTTGGCCGTATTCTACCGGACTACCATCTGAAACTAAAATTTCTTTAACGACGCCTGAAATTTCCGATTCTATTTCATTGAATATTTTCATTGCCTCAATAATACATATAGTTTGACTAATTTCAATTTTATCTCCTTTTTTTATAAAAGGAGGATCTTCAGGTTTCGGAGAGGAATAAAAAGTCCCAACTAGTGGAGCAGTGATATAGTGTAATTCTTTTTTTTCTTCAATTACATCCTCTTCTTTAACTTTAATTCCATCTTCAATAATTTCATCATCTATTGTATCAGAAGATATTTCTTTGGTACTTAAAGTAGGTTTAACTGGAATTATTTTGGAAATGTCTTTTTCTATATTTTTCTTAGCTTCTAAAGAGTCTTTAGCTCCCTTAGATAGTTTTATATTAGTCATACCCCAAAAAGAGGTAATTTCCAATGTATCTATATTGCTTTCTTCTAGAATCCTAATCAACTGTTTTATATATGATTCTTTCAAATTATTTGACTCTCTCTATATATTTTTTTTCCCTAGTATCTATTCTAACCATATCTCCAATTTGGACAAAAAGTGGGACATGAATAATTAATCCTGTTTGCAATGTTGCTGGCTTAGTCCCTCCTTGTGCAGTATTTCCTTTTTCTCCCGGATCAGTTTCTGTCACTTCTAAATTTATATGTGGAGGAATTCTAACTTCAATAGGCTCTTCATCATTGAATGCAATTACTGTTTTTGTATTTTCTATTAAAAATGGAATAATATCCTTAATTATATTCTTTTGAAGCTCAATCTGTTCGTAAGTCTCATTGTCCATAAATATGTATGACTCACCATCAGAGTATAAATAATTATACTCTCTTGCTTCAATTCGAATGATGCTAATATTTGCTCCAGACCTAAAAGTTTCATCTATTACTTGACCAGTTTTAATATTTTTTAATTTTGTTCTCACAAATGCTCCACCTTTCCCAGGTTTGACATGTTGAAATTCAACAATTTTAAATAAATTATTTTTGTGATCAATTATTAATCCATTTCTAAAATCTGATGTATTTGACATACTATTCCTTTATCCTTAATAAAATTTCATTTATTTGTTCTATCTCAAATTTTACGGATGGAATCAAATCATCTCCCTCATACTCAGCGAGAAATTGTTTATAATAATCTAGAGCATCCGTATACATATCTAAGTTATTATTGTATATATATGCGATCATGAATAGAGATTTTTTTCTAAATTCGTCGCTTTTTTCTTCATTTAAAAGAAGTTTAAAATAATTTATAGACTGCTCATAAAATGATAGATCATAGAATAATTGAGATCTCATGAATTTTGATTTTATTTTTATATTATCTGGTGTATGAGGAGCATCTATGATATTGCAAAGGAGCATATTGCTATCTTTTAATTTTTTGTTTTCTTTTAGAATTTCAGCTTCTTTATATAAATTTTTATATGTTTGATCATTATAAATAATTTCTTTCCATTTCGCTGTAGTCTTTGGCCCAAATGATCCATACCCTATATCTCCTTCATTCATTTCCATATATTTCTCTTGAAAGAGCTTGACTTTATTTCTATCTGGATTCGATGGATCAATTAGCAAGGCGATAGCATTATTCCCATGGAGTGTAGATAGAGGCCCCATTAAAAGAATAAATATTAAAATATAAAAAATGTTTTTTCCTTTAGTCATAGTATGAAATTATTTGTTATATCTGTATTTGATAATATAAAATATATTTACCTATAATTTGCAAACTAATCTACCTGATTAAATTGATTTAATTTAAATGGATTAATCCGTTCTGTCCTCACCTCAATCTTGGGGTAGTATATATCATTGAAATTAAATATGTCAGATATTTTTATAGACCCTTTATAATTTTTATCTTCCATAGTAATAGGTGAAGAGAAATTTATTAAAGGTTTATCTCTTCCCTGAAGATTAAAAATGAATTTTCCTTTTAACTTATCTACTGTAGAATCAACTAAATTTTTAATATTTTTCAAAGAAAAACTAATTTCATATAAGTAATCTTGGCCCGTGATATCTATTTTCCCTTTTTGAGGATGGAAAAAATCAAAATATGTTAGTTTATTTGTATTTATACTTAAGTCTACATACATATTGTCAAATTTTATCATTCCTAGCATCTCAATGTATTTAATTTCTTTTTCATCCACAACTGTAAATTCATTAATTGCAAATCGTTCAAAAGTACTTTCCTGTATGTTTAGATTTATATCATAGTTAAAGTAATACTTTATATTATTAAGATAACAATTATTATCATATGATATTAAAGTGAATATATTTTTATTTATTCTATCAAAATCATATTTTAGTGCGCAGTCAGAAAAAGTAAAATTTTCATCTATATGCTTAGTCCATAAAATTACTTTCTTAGAAGACAAGTGGTGTCTTTTATTTATAAGGGAATTTATATCTAAAATATTTAAATCAATATTTTCGTGAAGATTCAAATCTAAATGCAGTTCAAATAATTTTATCCTATTATCTAAATAATCAATTTTTACTTCAGTAGAAGCTATTTCCTTTTTATTTATAAGAATTTGATCAGAATAGAGTGAATAAGAATTTTCTGATATTTTCAATGATTCAACCTTAATAGATTCTAACTTAAAATGATTAAAACTCTTATAGGTGGAATTGAGTATTGTATGAATAAAAAAATAGAAATTAGATAAATTAGAAGGCTTGAGAACTAATTTTCCTACCTCTATTTTTTTAAATTCACTAGATAGAGAAAGTTCTTTTATTGTAATATTTTCAGAGAGACTCCCCTCTATACTTTTATATGTAAATGAGTCGTAAGTAGGAAAATTTTTGACAATAGAAAGGTTGATTTCATCTTTAAAAATTTCAATTACTTCATCCGTATAGATGAAGGATATATATAAAATTGAAAATAAAAAAAATACTAGCGATATAATAGCTAGAAATAATTTAAATATAATTTTCCTTATCATAGAAGAGCACTTTACTATGAGCTAATATGAATTTTTATTCCTTCTTATCATCCACAACTTCATAATCAGCATCTTTAATCTCTGAATCTGGTTCAGTCGATTTATTTTCCTGGGTATTCTCTTCAGGTGCTGATGATGAATCTTTATACATCTGCTCAGATGCTGCTGACCAAATCTTATTAAGTGATTCTATATCTGATTTAATAGAATCAGGATCATCTCCTTTATTTGATTCTGCTAACTTATCCTTAGCTTCATTTAG
>CAZHKH010000056.1:0-9288 GCA_964532515.1 uncultured bacterium | reverse complement strand
ACTTGAGTATTTCTAGATTCAAATTCTCCTAATCTTTTATCAAATGCTAAAAGTTCTGTAGGGCAAACAAAAGTAAAATCCAATGGATAGAAGAATAGTACAACTTTTTTACCTTTATAATCGGAAAGGCTTACTTCTGTAATCGAATTATCTGGCATTACTGCCATTGTTTTAAAAGCTGGTGCTTGTTTTGTAACTAACATTATATCTCCTTAATCTTGATTAATTTGCTTTATAAAATGAAAGTTTAATTTATATAGAAAGTAATGAATTATAAAAGGATAGAAATTGATTAGCGAGCACCAATAATTAAATCTTTTATTGTCTGATAATTTTCTCCACAAGTAGAGTTTGGATCAGGGTTGGCATAGGTAAGGTTAAGTCTGGCAACTTCATATCCTTGCTTGTTTACAATAACAAGGTCTCTTAAAATAATATTCCAGTTTCCCCATACATCTGCAGGTTCTAAGCATCCATAGAACTGTTCGACACAGAGTTCTGCATTAAAATCAATACAGTCATTGTGAAACCATGTATATCCATTATCTATACACTCTTGCTGAGTTAAATCATCATAAATAATTTGAAAGCCATCCTCCCAGGAAAAACCATTTGTTTCACATTCTTCCTGATTAAGGTCTTCATGTAAAATTTCTTCTCCAACGTCCCAGGTATTTCCATTTGTCTCACATTCTTCCTGAGTTATATTTTCTGAAGTAAAAACAAATGGAAGATCTTGAACCCATGGAAGAATTCTTATATCATCACAGTTACTACAATTATCGGGATTATCACAAATCATACAATGATAATCATTATCAATATAAGAGTATCCATTTACACCTATGAATTTTATATCATTATAGCCTTCAGATAGAAGATCAAGATACATATCATCAAGGACACCGAACCGGTGTTTGCAGAGACTTCAGCCAGCCTTTCCAAAGTAATAGACTGAAACAAAATCATTATCGATAAAAGTGCTTGGGCCAATATCTTGAGAATAGTATTCTGAGTTTGGATTAATATCCTCTAGAGCCCAGTCATAAACAGGTTCAAGGTTTGGCTCTGTATCTGGAGATTCATAGATTTGTTCTCCAAAAATTTTAGTACATCCAACTTGATTTGAAAGTGTTTCAGACCAGTTAAGTCCTAAATCATTACTTGTTGAATATGTATAATTATCCTCTGAAAAGAGCCAAAGTGCTTCATCTTGATTATCTATTGGATGCACTGAAAGCCAGTATGAAGTAAAAGGCTCAAGTAAAATACAGTCGGTATCTCCTGTGAACACATAATACTCTCGCGCCATATTTTCATCTGCCTCAAACTCCCAGGATCCTAGAATACTTCCTGGTGAATCAAAGAGATCCAGATGAAGATTTACCTCAAATAAACCGGCTCCTTCAAGCTCTCCTGTTTGAAAAATCACAGAAAAAGCTTCAAATGTATATTCATTGGGAGATGTAAATTTTACAGCAGCAGATAGCCCCTCAGAGCATTGAGATTCAGAACCATTTAAAACTAAATTAACTACAATAATCACATCAAGCACATCAAGGTTTGAATCTTCATTTGCATCAGAGTATAAAGCTTCTTCATCTGTTGGAGTAGCGCTTCCAAGTATAAAACTCACCATACTAACAACATCAAGGACATCGATACTTTGATCTTGATTTACATCACCAATAGCTGAAGTAGAGTACTCGCTGCATCGTATATCCCAACCCACTCCAAGTTCAGGAGGGTTTCCTGTACTAAACAAGGTAGACCTATCATCTTGAGCTAGAGTTATACTGAAAATAATAAGAGTATAAAATATTCGTTTCATACCTAAAGATAATACATTGATCATATATTTGTCAAATTGATGCATTATTTTATTTCAATTGAGTATGGGAGTATTGTTATTGCACCACTCTGGCTCATCTTATTAATATCAAGTATATTTTGATATTCTTTTCTTACCTCAGAGGGCAAAGTATTCAAAAGTAAATTTGTACTTGTCAAAAATTCTTTTTTTATATTTTCTGGAATCTCTTTTTTGGGATACTCTACAATATTGATGTTATCTGTATCTGATATTCCAGCTTCTTTTGCAGCTAGAAGAATTGCATCATTTATTCCACCAATTTCATCAACCAGTAAGTATTTCTTTGCATCATTTCCTGTCCAGATTCTACCCATAGCTATATCATCTAGTTCATTTATATCATTTAATTCATCCCTTCCATTAATGACTCTAGTTTTGAATATATTATAGATATCCTCAATAGATTTTTCCATCTTATCCCATTCGTACTCATTTCTTAAGCGTGAAGTTGTATAGAAATCAGCATGTTCACCCTCTTGAGCTACAACTTCTTTATTGATGCCATACTGACTCCAAAATTTTGACATATTTAAGTTTAATCCAATCACCCCAATTGATCCTGTAATAGTAGATTCATTTGCTATAATTTTATCTGCCTGACATGCAATATAGTATCCTCCTGATGCTGCAATATCTGACATTGAAGCAATAAAAGGTTTATTCTTTGATGAATCAGAGTTATTTGTTGTAAGTTCAATCTCGCGCCACATCTGATCTGAGGCAAATGCAGATCCACCACCACTATCTATTCTAAGTACAATCGCATCAATATTTTCATTTTCTCTAGCAGATTTAATAGCTTTTTTAATTGTTTCATCACCCATTATAGTAGAGCCAGATGGTCCTTTTTGACTTTTCCCAGGCATAATATTTCCAACCGCATAGATTATAGCTATATTACTTTTTTCCTTTGGAAGCCAATCATTGACATATTCTTTACTTCTATCTATTTCATCCCATTTTACTACCGAGTAGGTGTATTTACATTCCTGGTCCTTCTCACAGGTCGTAAGCTCTTTAATATAATTTTCAAATTCATCAGGATACATTGTAGAGGTAATTAAATCCTGCTCTATTATTTCGGAAGTAATTCCATATGGGCCACTATTAATTGCATTTTTTGTTTTTTCTTCACTCCATGATCTGCCTTTGGATATTCCATCTACAAAGACTGAGTAAATATCTTCTAGAAGTTGTCCATAATTTTCTTTCATTTGCTCCGTTGCAGTTCTTTCTAAAAAGGGGTCACCTGCTGTTTTATATGAGTCACCATCGATATTAACTCTAAATACCTCAGGGATAATATTTAAAGTGTCCAAAAATTGTTTATAGAAACTTACTTCCATAGAGAGCCCACGCAGATCAATGCCCGTTAAATCATTTATATATATTTGGTCGGCCATAGAAATTAGATAATAGTCAGTATTGCTGATTCCATATTGAGCATATACAATGATTTCTTTTCCAGCATCCTTAAATTCCTTTAGCGCTTCATGCATTTCCTGTTTTTTTGAAAAGCCAGCTCTTACAGATTCCAAATCAATAATTAAACCAGCTACGGAGTCATCTTCTTTAAATTTTTTAATTTCATTAAGCCATTTTCTTAACTGCTGACCTTTTTCTTGACTGCCAAATAATGATAATGCTGAAAATGGATTTTTTCCAGGTTTTTCTTCAATAAATAATCCACCTAGTTTGAAGCGGATATATTTTTTTTCATTTTTTTTACTTTTATTGAAAATATTGGATTTTTTATGAGTTCTCTCATAATAACCAACTCCAACCCCATAATCTGGAACTGTTGGTTTTAGTTTATTTATATAAAAGCCACTTTTCCCAAAATCAAGATTTATCGATGATATTAATTCAATATCTTCAAATTTAAAATCTTCAAAAGTATCAGTATAAAATTGAGAGCGTACAGATATTCCATTTCCAATAGAAATTTCAAAGAATGGGGCATAGGAGGTTAGCTCTTCTCCATTTGCATACAAAATATCACTTCCAAGTGTTAGCATGTTGGTTGAGAATGGTCGAATTGCAAACCCTAATCTTCCCGACTTCAAATCTTCAAGTTTTTGATCAAAGGAGGCAACAAGTCCAAAAGAGAGAAAATTAGTTGGTCGATACAAAAGTCCAGTTGATATGCTTTTATTTTCTTTGCTCCAGTTTGACCCAAATATCATTGTTCGATTAATATGACTTCCAAAAGAAATATTAACATCAGTTGCATTGAATAATTTATCTCCGTGGTTATATTTTAGACTGTATCCAAAACCATTTGATTTTGTAGCATAATAGAAAGTTGAATTTTCTGAAATTTGACCATTTTCATCAGGAGCAAAATAGTAACCAGTTTCAAGTCCATGATTAATTCCAACACCTGCGGGATTAAATGTAAATGAATCTAAATTTTCTGAATTACTGACTGAATAGCCGTTCCATGGATCTGGATTAGCATCAAAAGAAAAAAGGAAGGATGCTATAATAAAAAAGATATGCATAAAGTCTCCTGCTAAATGTTATAAATTAAATAAATTATTTAACTATCTAATTTAGATATTATTATTTTTAATAAGGAGCTCTTTGTGAAAAAATATTGTATTATTGGTTCAGGTAGACAGGGAACAGCAACGGCATATGATATTGTTATGTATGCGAGTCCCGAATCATTAACAATTATTGATTCTAATACTGAAAGTTTAAATAGATGCAGAGATAAAATTAAAGATCTCACAGACTATGATCTTCAAGTAATAGAGCTAGATATTTCAAAAGAAGAGTTACTCCTAAAGGAGCTTAATAGTATAGATATTTTTTTAAGCTCTGTGCCTTATTCATTTAATCCATATTTAACGGATATCGCGATTAAATCAAAAACAAGTATGGTCGACTTGGGTGGCCATACTAATAATGTGATTAAGCAACTTCAACGATCAGATGAAGCAAAAGAAGTAGGAATATCTATTGTCCCAGATTGTGGTATGGGACCAGGTATGAATGTATCCATGGCCTTGCTTGCGATGGAGGGATTTGATAAGGTTGATGAAGTGAAGGTATGGGATGGGGGACTGCCTCAAAATCCAGAAGCTCCATGGAATTACAATCTATTTTTTAATATTGCAGGATTAACAAATGAATATGATGGAAATGCATATTTTATAAGAGATGGAAAAGTCACTGAGGTGCCTTGTTTTGAAGATATAGAAGAATTGAATTTTGATAATATTGGTACACTAGAGGCTGCGATTACATCTGGTGGACTTTCTACCATGCCATGGACATATGAAGGAAAAATTCAATTATTGGAAAATAAAACACTCAGATATCCTGGGCATTGGGATGAAATGAAAGCCTATAGACAGCTAGGGTTGTTTGAGGAAGAAAAAATAAAAATTAACAATACAATGATATCTCCTAGAGAATTTTACCATCATCTCCTGGAGCCCAAAATATCAATTAAAAATCCCATTGATGTGTGTATTATGAGGACTGAGGCCAGTGGAATTCTTAATGGAAAGAAAACTGTAAAACAGGTAGAATGCATAGAAAATTATAATGAAAAAACTGGATTTTTAGCGATGGAAATGTGGACAGGTTTCCATGCTTCGATGGTAATGCAGCATATTGTTAATTCTAAAGTGGATGCTGGAGCTCATCCAATAGAAAAAGCATTATCTGGAATGGATTTTTATAATTATTCTAAAGAAAGAGGATATAAGATAATAATAAATATTCTTTAGTCTTCTGAGCTTATTTCTGTTTCACACTTAAGCGCATACTCTAGAAGATTTTCCCATGATTCCGTATAAGAAGCTGGATCCTTTATTCCAATCTCATTAAAAGACAAGATCCTTTCGACATCTGATCCTGTTTTTCCATTTGACTTTCCTTCATTATCTGGAGAGTAGGTGGTAAGTGTATTTTTATAAATGGTATCAAAATCTAAGTTTAATTTCTTTGATGATTTGATTCCATCTTTGATTATTTCAGATTTACTGAAATTGATATAAGGTAAATAGGTATCTATATACTCACTATCCCAATTTCCCATATGAAATGATTCCATTATGCTTTTATAAAAATCAGGTCTACAGTCTGGGTAAATAAGGTGATCACCGGAATGTACACCTAAGGAAATTGAAACATCCTTCTTTGTTTTCTTATAAATAGATAGCGCGTAGGCATATATTATTGATGAGAATATTGCTTTACTATTCGGAACAAATGTTGATTTCATTTTTACATCCATATAGTGCCCTTCAGGGATATTTATATCTGGGTCTGTTAATGAGGACTCTAATAAGGTAACCATACTGGAAAGATCTACGGTCTTATGATTAATTTTAAATCCTTTTGATTTAAGATAATCTATATTTCGTTTTGCAAATTCTAATTCAATTTTATGTTTTTGACCATAATCAAATGATAGCGCATAAATTGATTTTTTTCTACATAGAAGGTGTAGCAGTAGCGTTGTAGAATCTAAACCGCCACTAAAACTCAGTACATATGACATTCAATAATCATCCTGAATATTCGGTTCCGGTACCTTCATCTTCTGATATAGCAATTTTTGAGAGATGGTCAATTTGACTGACTAATTTATTCCATACAAAGATTGCAAGGTGTTCAGTGCTAGGGTTGGAGAGTCCATCTATATCATTTAAAACTTTATGATCTATTATACTGATTACCTCTTTTTTTACTATCTTATCCAAATCAAAGAAATCTATTACAAATCCCGTTTTTTCATTGATTGGTCCATCAATAGAAACAACAATATTAAATGTATGTCCATGCATTTCTTTGCATATATGTCCATCATCAAGGGTAGGTATATATCGTGCGCAATGTGCTCTGTAGGTTCTGTAAATTTTCATTTTTTCTTTCGAGTACTTTTTGATATTAGTCCCCACATTTTTTTTGGTACTTTTTCAAGCCAGTTAAATTCACCCGCTTTATGAATCCATTCAGCACCATCGATTGTCACCACTTCTCCTGTAATATAGTCAGAGTGATCAGACATCAGGTAAGCGGCTAAATTTGCAAGTTCTTGATGATTTCCAAATCGTTTCATGGGAAGTTTTTTTTCTATATTAATAAAACTAGAGAATATTTTTGGCATTAGTCTTGACATTGCACCTTCTGTAGGGAATGGTCCTGGAGCAATTGCATTGCATCTAATTCCATATTTAACCCATTCAGAGGCTAGAGACCTTGTCAATGTCAAAACTCCACCCTTAGCACAGGCTGAAGGAACTACATACCCTGAACCAGTATAGGCGTAGGTTGTTACAATATTAAGCATGGTTCCTTTGATATTATTATCAATCCAATATTTTCCAGTTTCAAGAGAGTAGTTATATGTTCCTTTAAGAACAATATCCACAACTGTATCAAATGCTTTAGCAGATAGATTTTCTGTAGGGGAAATAAAGTTTCCAGCAGCATTGTTCAGGAGTCCATCAATTCTACCATATTTTTCTATAGATGATTGTATTGTATTTTTAACATCATCAATATCTCTTACATCTCCCGGCACACAGTGGACTGATCCTCCAGTAGATTCTTCAAGTTCTTTTTTTGCAGAGAGAAGTACTTCTTCCTTTCGGCTTGTTATGATGACCTTTGCACCCAATTCAAGAAAATATTTAGACATACTTTTCCCAAGACCGTTTCCACCACCAGTAACAATAATAACCTTATCGTTCAACGTTCCTTCTTTAAGCATACCTTTATATGTCATATTTCACCTTTTTCGTATTAAGCTTGTATCAGAAATATAAATTAAGATAAATTCACCATATAAATAAAACATATAATTTTATACAAACAGGGGATATGATGTCTACTATCAAAAACATAAATGTTGCAAAAGATTTTTCTGGTAAATATGATTTTTTACTTATGGGTGCTCAAGATGGAGTAAATAAGTTTTCACCTAATGATAGCTTCTCAAATCTTTCAAATGAATCTATTCAAATGATTTTTAAAGGTGAGAAAAAAATTGGCTCTGATAAGAAAAAGGTTGTCGTCTACAATAACAGCTCTATTAAGAAAATTTCTATATATGGATACACTAAAGATAATAACTCTGATAAAGTTAGAAGCTTGGGGTCAGAAATTACATCCTATCTAAATTCAAATAAGGTGAAAAATGTTGCGATAGATACTAAGAGCTTCTCAATAACAAATAAGAATATCCAGGCTTTTGTAGAAGGTTTAGTACTAGGTAGCTATGAATTTTTAGATTATAAGCCAAAGACAAAGGGCAGCTTATTAAATAGCATTACCCTAATTGGCAATATTGATGAAAAGATAGTATTAAAGGGAGAAATCATAGGCAGAGGTGTTTGTTATGGTCGAGACCTCTCAAATCATCCGCCCAACATTTTGACACCAACATATATTGCGAATGATGCCATTGAGATTGCAAAATCAAATAAGAAAATGAAATCTAAGATAATTGATGTATCAAAATTTCAAAAATTAGGATTAGGATCATTTTATGGTGTTGCAATGGGGGCTCATGAACCAGCCAAACTTATTCTTGTTGAATATAAGGGTGGAAGAGCTAATGATAAACCAATTGCATTAGTTGGGAAAGGATTAACTTTTGATTCAGGAGGAATATCAATTAAACCATCATCAAAAATGGATGAAATGAAATTTGATATGTGTGGAAGTGCAGTTGTTATGGGAGTTTTAAAGGTTGTTGCAGAGTTAAATCCTAAAATCAACATTATTTTTGCTATTGGTTCTACAGAAAATATGCCTGGAGGAAAAGCACAAAGACCCGGAGATATTGTGATGGCTTATAATGGAAAAACGATAGAAGTATTGAATACTGATGCCGAAGGAAGACTTGTTTTGGCAGATGTATTAGCATATGTGACAAAAAAACATAAGCCTAGAGAAATACTTGACTTTGCAACATTGACAGGAGCTGTATTAGTAGCTCTTGGCGATAGAGCAAGCGGCTTAATGGGAAACAATTCAAAATTAATCAATAAAGTAAAAAAAGCTTCAAAGAAATCAGGTGAAAAAGTATGGGAACTTCCAATGTGGGAAGAGTACTCAAGAGATATAAAATCTAAGGTAGCAGATATAAGGAATTTAGGAAGACCACCAATGGCTGGAACTATTGCAGGAGGTGTTTTTCTTCAAGAGTTTGTAGATGGAACACCATGGTGTCATCTGGATATAGCAGGAACAGCATGGGGACCTAAAGAGCCTAGTTATCAGCCAAAGATAGGCGCAACAGGTGTGGGTGTTCGTCTGGTGTATGATTTCATTGAAGATTCTCTTAATTAGTTTTTTTTAGTTATTAAAAGATTTAATAAATTTTATTAAATATTGGCGGCTTAGCTCAGTTGGTTAGAGCACTGGAATCATAATCCAGGTGTCCGGGG
>CAZHKH010000055.1:9147-9476 GCA_964532515.1 uncultured bacterium | reverse complement strand
CTTCCCTCTAGATGTTAAAAGGGGTGATACTGTTTGGTTGATGGAATCAAGCTATGGGGTATATGCACAATATAAAATAGATAGAATCTCAAAGACAGAAAAAATAACTTCCCTTGAAACATTAGATCAGCTTCGGATTAGTTTTAATTTTTCATTTCAAATACAAAATGATTTTTGGACTAGAGAAGAGAAAAAATTAGAGAAAGCTTTAGCTAAAAATAAAGCTCTTCATTTTGTTACAGTCTCAATATCTGGAGCTCAGGATATTGAAGATTTTCCAGTGAAAAATAAACCAGGATTAGCTAGTTCATGGATTAAGTTGAATAAGG
>CAZHKH010000055.1:0-9137 GCA_964532515.1 uncultured bacterium | reverse complement strand
GGATAATAAAAAATATTTTTTCTCATTAAAAGGAAAGGAAACTTGTGAAGAAAATATTATTAAAAATAATCCGAAGGACTACGGCAACATTCCAACAAAAATAAAGCATTTGGTTTCTCAAATTTGGGGTCACAAAACTGTGCATGGAAAGTCAATGTATGAAATAGAATTTGATTTAGATCATTTAATTCCTAGATCAATGGGCGGTCCAGGAATTTTTATCGAAAATATTGTACCATTAGAATCAGGTATGAATAGATATAAATCTAATAGAATTCCTATATCCTTTGCTAGAGTTGCACGAAGTAATAACTTTAATCAAATTAATGATGAAATAGTAGATAGTTGGGACAGTACCACCAAAAGTAAAAAAGACGTGGCCTTTTTAAAACAAAAAAAAATAACACAAAGCATTCTAAACGAAATAAAAAAATGGCCAGCAAAGAAACAACGGAAATTTTATTTTAAAGTATTGTGTGAGGAATTTGGTGAGACTAATATTAAAAATAAATATAAAAAAGCAGGTGTTCCTACACCATAAATATAGAAATGGTTGAGATTATAATTTAAATAATATGTTAAATTATTCAGTAAATAGAAATAACCAAAAAGGAGATTATAATGAGTAATGACTTAGGAAGAGAAAAAACAGAAATCCCATGTCCAGGTGGGGGGAGATCTATAAGAACAACATATGGAGATGTGGCTCGTAGGAGCTCCTTGAGATCTTCTAAGGGACATGAGTATAAATTTAAATCAAATGATCAAAGTAAGCTTAGAAGAGCAATGGATAAAATGGAGGATCTTACTAAAGATTATCAAAAGGATATGGAGAAAGCACAAAAACAATTTGAAAAGGATATGAAGAATGCACAAGAAGATTTTGGTGAAGCTTTTCAAAATGTCCTTTCAAATGCAGATATATTATTAAAAAGATAATCATTTGTCCTGTTTTTGGAGTAGAAAAACTAAAAAGGAAATACTATAATTTCATGAAACTTTTTCTATCCTATATCATTAAATAAGAAAGGAGATTCCTCAATCTCCTCTTTGTCCTCCTTAAAAAATGCCCTTAATTGGGCATTTTTTGTAATAATTCATTACAAATTCAAGATATAAAAAATAATCTAAATATAATTAATATATGGCTCTATGAAATTTTTAAGAAAAATATCAATAGATAAACCAAAGCTTACGGTCATTCTAAGCTTATTATTAACTGTCATAATTGCATCTGGAATTCAGTCATTTGTAATTGATGATGATTTTTTCAAAATGTTTCCAAAGGATATGAAATCAAGATTACTTTGGGAGGATATGACAGATGAGTTTGGTGACAGTGAATTTCTGTTTATTGCATTTGGGAATAAAGATAAAAGTATATACAATATTGATGCCATCAATGCAGTAAAAGATTTAACGTTAGATCTTGAACAGATAAATATAGTTGATAAGGTCATATCTCTTTCCACTGTGGATAGGATAGATGTTGACCCTGAAGATGAAGAAGAACTCTTAATAGAAAAATTATTAACAGAGGATAAAGATACTACTGAACAGATAGATAGAGCTAATAGCTACCTTAACTGTAATCCTGATACTAGAGATAGATTGATAAGCAATGATGAGAGCTTTACGGCTATTGCAGTGAGATCTTTTGTTATGATGGATGAAGAGGTATATAGAAATAATACAGATTTAATGAAAGAAGTTACACCGATAGTTCAAAAACATTTAAGCGGGTACGATATCCACTATGCAGGGAATCCATATGTAACTGGAGCTGTTCCTGAACTTATCAAATCAGATGCATCAAAATTAATTATGGCTGGACTCTTTATAATGATTCTTCTTCTTTATATCAATATAAGAAATGTAAAAGCTGTACTAATGATATTGATGGTCATCGTGTTTTCTTTAATCTCAATGAACGGTTTTATGGGATGGATGTTTTATTTGACTGGGAATACAATTTTTAATTTTACAATGATAAACACCTCAATGCCCATTGTACTTTTGACTATTGCAAATTCAGATGGTGTTCATGTTGTTACTCGCTATTTCAAAGAGCTTAGACTTCTATCTGATAAAAAAGAGGCAATTAAAAAGACAATGAGCTCACTTGGGTTACCTATCTTTTTAACATCATTGACAACCATCATAGCATTCCTTGCAATGGTATACTCTCCAATTCCACAGATGATGGGTTATGGCTTAGTTATAAGTTTTGGAATTTTTTGGGCATGGTTTTTATCTAATTCACTGCTACCGTCTCTATTGTTGCTATTAAATTGGAATCTAGAATCAAGAGGAGTATCAAAAACTAGTTATCTTGAAAAATGGATTAATAATATAGGTGAAAAAATCTTTAAATATCCAAAAAGAGTATTGCTGTGTGGCATTAGCTTTGTTCTATTTGGACTATTTGGGATATCCCTGCTTAAGGTTGAAGTAAATATTATAAAATTTTTCAAAGAGGGAAATTCAATTAGAGAAAGCACGGAATTTGTAGATGAAAATTTTGGAGGGACGATGAGTTTGCTCATGCGCGTAAATGGAGATATGAACAGGCCATCTACCCTAAATAGAATTTCTGAAATTCAGGATTACATTGAGACGCATCCCCAAGTTAAAATGTCGGTATCTTTATCAGATATGATTAAGGAGGTGCACAAGACTCTTTACAATGATCATAGCTACTACAGAATACCAGATAGCTTGAACCAAGTTAGAAATTTATTATTTATGCTGCCAAGCGAACAAAAAAATACTGTAGTTAATACAACCACCTATCAAACTGGAATGATACATACGTATTTGGTTTCATTGTCAACCGATGAAATTGTTAAAATTTCAGATGATATTGAAAATTTCATTTCAACTACATCAACTGATGAAATAAAAATTGAGTCAAGTGGTCTTCTAATAATGCTAAAGGAATTTATATCTATGATAATTAATTCATCCATTATCAGTATTTTTGTTTCTATTATTGCAATTTTTATAATTTCATTTCTATTCTTCAGGCGTTTAGTTTGGGCATTACTTGCAGTCCTTCCATTGACATCAGCTGTTATCCTTAATTTTGGATTGATGGGTATATTTGGTGTTCGCCTCAGTCATTTAACTGCGTTACTAACATCAATTATTATTGGAGTCGGAGTTGATTTTGCTGTACATTATATATCTAGCTATAGAAGGCATTCAAAAGAGAAGAAGGATGTTTCTAGGCTTAGCTGTTTGACAATGAATGATGTAGGTTACCCTATTATGCTTGATGTTGTATCAAATATGGGGTTTGCAGCACTATTGTTTTCAGATTTAGTGCCTCTAAATTATATGGGAGGACTAATGATTTTTGCAATGCTATCTACTTCCATTGGAACATTTATCCTAATGGGAGCAACAATAGAAATTTTAAAAAAACGAATTAATTTAAGGAAAGTTTAATGGTAACTGAAAAGAAGTTAAAAGAATATAAAGAAAAATCAGCATCTTTAAAAAGTTTGGTATTAACAGATAGACAGCTTTGTGACATTGAGCTTATTATGAATGGAGCATTCTCTCCGCTAAATGGATTTTTAAGTAAAAGTAATTATGAATCTGTGCTAAATAATATGCGACTTGAGAGTGGTGAGGTTTGGCCAATTCCTATTATGCTTGATGTGGATGAAAGTTACATATCTGATAATTCAATAGAAGTAGGAACTGAAATTGCTTTACGTGAGAAAGAGGGCTTCTTAGTTGCATTTTTAACTGTCAATGATATTTGGAGTCCAGATAAAAAGCTTGAAGCAGAGGCAGTATTTAAAAGTACAGATACACACCATCCAGGAGTAAACAATCTATTTAATATTACAAAGGATGTTTATATAGGAGGAGAAATTATTCCAGTACAGAGCCCAAAGCATTATGACTATCCGTTGCTTCGTCATGCTCCGTTTGAACTAAAAGAACAATTTGATAAACTAGGTTGGGAAAAGATAGTTGCTTTTCAAACTAGAAATCCAATGCACAGAGCCCATAAAGAAATAGCCTACAGAGCCGCTACTGAGGTTCAAGCAAACTTACTTATTCATCCTGTTGTTGGGCAAACTAAACCAGGAGATATAGATCATTTTACAAGAGTAAGGTGCTATCAGAAAATTTTAAAACGCTTTCCAGAGGGGACCACGATGCTTAGCTTGCTTCCATTGTCAATGAGAATGGCAGGTCCAAGAGAAGCCCTGTGGCATGGGCTTATTAGAAAAAACTATGGCTGTACTCATATTGTAGTTGGAAGAGATCACGCTGGTCCAGGAAAAGACCAAAATGGGAATGATTATTATGGTCCATATGATGCTCAAGATTTATTAAAAGAGCACTCTGATGAAATTGGAATAGATATGGTTGAATTTAAGATGATGGTTTATGTCGAAAATAAAGCTGAGTATATGCCAATAGATAGTGTTCCAAAAGATTTAAAAACGCTTAACATCTCAGGTACAGAACTGAGACATCGACTAGAAAATCATTTAGATATTCCTGAGTGGTTTACATATCCTGAAATTGTAGATGAACTTAAGACATCTTATCCATCTAAGGAAAATCAAGGTCTAACCTTATTCTTTACTGGTTTATCGGGATCAGGAAAATCAACAATTGCTAACGGTCTTATGGTTAAATTAAAAGAATATGAGAAGAGAGCGGTAACCCTTCTAGATGGTGATATTGTGAGAACACATTTATCCAGTGAATTAGGTTTTTCTAAAGAGCATAGAGACTTGAACATAACCAGAATAGGGTTTGTCGCGAGCGAAATAACTAAAAATGGTGGAATAGCCATTTGCGCTCCAATTGCTCCTTATAAAAATAGCCGAGAACAAAATAGAAAACTTATATCAGATCATGGCAACTATATCGAAATTCATATTTCCACCCCATTGTCAACCTGTGAAAGAAGGGACACGAAAGGCCTTTATGCGATGGCTAGACAAGGAAAAATAAAAGGCTTTACAGGGATAGATGATCCATATGAAGCTCCAGAGAATCCATGTCTTGCAATTGATACTACAGATATCACTGAAGAGGAGGCAGTTCAAAAAGTAATACTATTTCTTGAGAAAGAGGGTTATATAAGTTAAATGAACTTAAGTAATCTTTTAGACCATCTCATTGATATATCGAGGCTCGCAGGCAATGAAATATTAGATGTTTATAATGGAACGATTGAGGTTACCCTTAAAGATGATTTGTCTCCACTGACAGATGCCGATAGAAAATCAAATGCAGTTATAACGAAAAAACTTCTCAAATTATATCCTGATATCCCTATTTTATCTGAAGAAGGAAAAGAAATTAATTTTAAGGAAAGGAAAAAATGGGATTTATTTTGGTTAATAGATCCACTTGATGGAACAAAAGAATTTATAAAGAGAAATGGAGAATTTACAGTAAATATTGCATTAATTAAAAATGGTAGCCCAATGGCGGGGATTGTCTATGCTCCAACAAAAAACACATTCTGGTATGGTGCGGCTGAGATTGGGTCATTTAGAATAGAGAATGATTCCATCCCTGAAAGAATCTCAGTTAAAGATTGTATTGATGAACCAATAAAAATAGTTTCAAGTAGATCTCATCCAAGCCCCAAGCTCCAAAATTATTTAGATAGATTTCAAAATCATAAAATGGTCAACATGGGTAGCTCTCTTAAAATATGTTTGGTTGCAGATGGCACTGCGCATATATATCCAAGACTTTTCCCAACGATGGTATGGGACTCGGGTGCGGGGCTTGCAGTCTTAAAGTATGCAGGTGGATTTTTAACAGACATTACCACAGGGGATGAACTTATTTACAACAAGGAAGTTCTTAAAAACCCAGATTTTATCTGCTATGGAACAAAAATTAAGGAGCATTATGAGGTTTTATAACATCATATTTTTAATGTCCTACCTATTTTCTCAAACCGGATATGAGATAGCTGATAAAATGAGCAACAGAGAGGCCCCATCTGATGTAAAATCAACTCTTATTATGACCCTTAAGGATAAAAGAGGAAATTCGCTGGAATCTAAACTCATTTCACATACTAAGGATAGCGGAAAGAAGCAAATAATCTGGTTTGTGTCACCACCATCAGATAAAGGAATCTCACTTTATAAAATTGAAAATGAAAGTGGAAAAGATTTAATGAAAATGTGGCTCCCTGCATTTAAGAAAATAAAAAAAATTTCATCTAGAAAAAAATCTGAAAATTTTATGAACTCTGATTTAACATTTGAAGATTTGTACAATAGAAGTCTAAATGATTTTACTTATGATTTAGATATTATAAATGATTCAGTGTATGTGTTGACGAGCTATCCTAAAGAAGAGCTTAATTCAAATTATGGAAAGCATGTAAGCTGGATTAACCAATCTACACTTTTAATTAGCAAAGAAGAATCCTACAACAGCAAGGGAATTTTAATTAAAACCAAAGAATTGAAATATGCGAACATTGATGGTTTTGATTTAGTAAAAGAAGTAAAAGTTGTTGATGTTAAGACAAAGCATGAGACACACCTAAAATTTGAGAACATGAAATTGAATTTAGGTATAGATGATAAATATTTTCATGAGATGAATCTAAAAAGGATACCTTTAAAATGAGAGGCTATTATTGTTTCATATTATTTTTCTCTATTCTATCAGCAGAGCTTATAAAGCCAGAGAATAATTCAACTCTTAGTTATACACACGTCCTATTTGAATGGGAACAGGTTGCTGATGCAATTGAGTACGAACTACAAGTAAATGATGGAAATCAGATAGTATTTACAGCAATAGAAGCATCGCTTATTTATATTGATACAGTTCATTTAAATTGGAATACTCAATACTACTGGACTATCCGACCAATTTTCAGTTCGGGAACTACAGGCTCCTGGTCCTCAGAGCAGACCTTTACAATTTTAAATTCAATAGCAGATCCATCTATTACTCTTTACGATAGTGATGCTTATCAGGATGGTATTACATTTTTTGGAGCTTTAGATGGGAACTTTAGTGCGGCATTTGATAAAAACGGAAATGAGGTTTGGAATACTCAAGATAATAATATAATTATATATAACACAAATCTAAAGGGTGAGCTATATGGATGCCATTATAATCCTCAATTAGAAAATTCATACCCTGGAATAGAATTTGATATCAATAGTAATTATATATTTGAAGAGCCAAACGATGAATTTGCACATCATGATCTACTAAGACTCCCTGATGGTAACTATATTAGTATAGTTGAAACAGAAATGCTACTTCCTGTTCCTCAAGATGGACCTTGGTATGAATATTGTTATACTGATTTGGGATATGGTTCTTATTGCGACAATAATATATTGCCTTGGGTCGGTGATAAATTAATTATATGGGATAAAGATACAAATGAACTTGTTTGGGAGTGGAATGTCTTTGATTATTATGATATTAGCGATTATGATGGAGTTTTCTATGACGAGGGAATATATGGAGGTACTTGGAACACAGCATTTGGAGATTGGAGATATGATTGGACTCATATAAATGCAATCACCTATAGCATTGAACAGAGCGCTATTTACATGTCATGTAGACATTTATCTAGGATAACAAAAATTTATTTTAATTTTAATGATTACAACGATCCAAACAATGGAGATATCATTTGGAATATGGGGCAGAATATGCCTTCAGGAGATATCCATTGTGGACACAATCTTGATTTTAGTTGGCAGCATAGTGTTTCTGTATTAGATAATGGAAATATTCTAACCCTAGATAATGGAAATCTAAGTGATGATTTTAATAGTGACTTAGATAATCCAATTTCAAGAGCAATTGAAATAAATCCTAATGAAATGGAAGGGGGGTGTGCAGCTGAAATTGTTTGGGAATATAGCTTGGAAGAATATTTGTTTGGCCATGCCTCTGGAGGAGCTCAAAAACTAGATAATGGAAATTATCTAATATCAACTGTAGGTGATGGGGGAACCACTTTAGAAATTTCAAATGATATGGAGTTAGTATGGGAAGCAAAATATAATTTATTTACAGGTTTAATACATAGAGCTTATCGGGTACCTAGCTTGTATCCAGTAGAGGCAAGTATCATAGCTCCTGGATATACAACCGTTGAAGAGCTAGATGATGATAATTTGGGAATTTATGTTCCCTTACAGGATAGCGTTAGAGTTAATTTTATTTTACATAACAATGGTACGACTGATGAAGAGTTTATTTATTCATTTGAGAGTCTTAGTCCTGATGTATGGTATCCTTATTTAGAAAATTCTATTTTAATAAATGAGGGAGAAAGCAGCACCCTTAATTTTTCTGGGCACTTTACAGCAACTGATGAGGGTGGTCCATACTATAATGAAGTTCAGCTTAGAGTAACATCAACAAGCAATCATAATGTATCAAAGGTCTACAATTTTACCGTTTATGCTACACTGGAAGATTTATCTAATGATGAAATGATTAATCAATTTGATATTATAACAGCGTACCCCAATCCATTTAATCCATCAGCAATAATTAATGTTAATATTGATGAAATGATAGCCTATGCAGATATAAATATTTATGATATCAGCGGAAAGCTTGTTGGTACACTTTACTCTGGAAGTTTTATGCCTGGAAACCATAGCTTTAAATGGAATCCAAATAATATTTCAAGTGGAAAATACTTTATAAGATTTGAATCAAAGAATTTAGTGAGAGTAAAAGAGATAGTGTATATAAAATAAATATGTAATATTCTTTTACAATTATTTTATTTTAAATGAAATATTGTTATTCATATTTTACAGCTAATAATTTAATTTTTTTTGGAGGTTTGATGAACTACACACTAATATTAATATCATCGCTATTATTATCTATCAGTTTTGGGCAGTATGATTTTTCAATGGAGGATCTAAATAGCACATCACCATTTTATGAGAATAATGTGGGTCCCTCTAATTTTTCTGAACAAGTGTTGATGGTCTACTTTGGCCATTATAGCTGAGGAACTTGCAGCGCTCGGTTCGGGCAGCTTAATGATTTATATCAAGATTTAATTAGTGATGGCTATGGGGATAATGTAAAATTGATTGGGGTAGGAAAGGATTCGCATATGGGAGCCC
>CAZHKH010000054.1:2104-10034 GCA_964532515.1 uncultured bacterium | reverse complement strand
AGGATAATCCCAGCTAACTCCATCATCACAACCATTTGAGCAACTGGATAATGAGTATCCACTCATATCAACATCGCCATCGGTTGCATTGTAAATCTCAAGATATTTGTTATTACTTGATCCCTCAGCATACTCTGAGAAAAAGAGATTATCAGCTTCTGGCCAATCATAGATACAGGAGCCATCATCCTCTGTCGCGTTTGGATCATAGTTCAGAGCTGCTTCATCCATACATCCAGGGATTACCTCTGGACATGCATCACATGATTCCCAGCATACAGTATCAAGAACATCGCCATCAGAAGATGGGGTTACGTATCGGTCGTTACCATAGTTTCCACCGGCGCAATCACCAAGCCCAGACCCTGATTCATAGCCAGAGCCATCACTGTTGTTGAAATTATATCCATATTCAACTCCGCTAGATAATGTTAGCGTATGAGTGTAAACTAGATCACCATCACTGTCATCCATAACAAACCAATCACTTGGATTGTATTCACCGTTCACTGTGGAGGTACGTAGCTTGATATCACCAACAACCCCCTCAATGTTCATGTCAACAGAGAAAGTAACGCTCACAAGGCAAGCAGTCCCGTCGCCTTGACATTCTCCGCAATCATCAACGACTGCATCGCCACCACACTCACCTAAGCAATCATTATAAAGACAGCTACCATCGTCCTCAGTTGCACTTTCATCGTAGTTGCAAGCTTCTGAGTCCATACAGCCAGCTGTACTAAAATCATGTGGATGAGAGCCTAAATAGTCCCATGTATTTTGGTCAAGCACAATCCACTCTGAATCATCAGAACTGGTTCCAGCAGATGACGCCCAATCTGTATTTCCTGATGTGACTGTTGCTTTTCTAATTAGGGTGTGATCTTTTGTTGCATCTGCAACTCCAGCAACTTCCCAGCCACTTCCTGGGTCATCACCAATCGCACCAAATACATCTAGCAAGCCATCTGTTGTATGCATTAGACCCTGAGCATCATCACCATTGTGATAGAGCGTTCGTGTCTCATCGCATAAACTTAAATCACCTGCAAAACTTGAGTGACACACTGCGTACACATCACCAGCAGCGATTACTGCATCAGCCGCAAATGAGTTTGTGTATTCCCAGTCATCACATCCATTACTACAATTTACAAATACATAGTCATTCAGACTGACATCTGCATCTGATGCATTGTATACTTCAAAGTATTTATTGCTACTTGAACCTTCAGCGTGCTCTGAGAAAAATAAGTTAGCAGCTGGCTGAGGGTATGTGCATGAGTCATCGTCAAAATCTGCATCTGCATTATAGTTAGATGCAGTATCATCAGTGCATCCACCCGTTCCTACGGTAACAGTGCCTGTCATGCCACTTGCCGCGTGGTTTCCAATGCTGCAAATATATTCATAATAACCAGCAAGTGTAAATGTGTGGCTACCAATTTCACATGGGCCTACACAGTCCGCAAACCCAAATAATTCAGGTCCACTCTCAACGACCACATCATGGGTTCCACCTTCATTTATCCATACTACCGTAGCACCTACATCAATTGAAAGGTCGCTAGGTGAAAAATACATATTTCCCGCGTAAACTACGTGGTTTCCATCGCAATCAAACCCATCATCTGCGTACTCACAGTCAGCATCAGCTCCTGTGTTGCAGGCTGAATCATCATCGCAAGAGGCGCTGCCACCATCATCACCACCTACATCTGCACCTATCCACTCACCTGGATCAAATCCTTCGGGGGCATATTGATTCCCATCACCGCCACCTGAATCATTATCAATGTTCCAGCCAGCTTCATCCCATGTCGCAGAAGCTGTGGCATTGCCTTCGGCTCTCTCCGCTCTTCCATCTTCAAATTCATGGCCTGTGCCTGTTCCATCTTCACCCGCAACACCAAACATATCTACGATGCCACCATCTACTCCTAGTAGAGCAACATTGTCATCACCGTTAGAATCTGCAGGGCCACCCGTTCCAATATCCTGATCACAGGTTCCACCATAGGTTGTAGAAAATTTATCTGCATCATTGCAAATAATATAGAAACCACCTGCATCGATTGTTCCTGTTAAAGGCTTTGGTGTTTGTGGATCTGCATTTCCATTGGTCCATCTCACAAGCGCCCAACCAGCTGATAAATCAACAGCGTCATCACCATTGTTATGAAGTTCAACGTATCTTCCTGCATCACTTGAGTTTTGCGGATCTGTTAGCTCTGTCATAAAGACATCTGCCAATAGATATGTTGAACATACTATTGATAAAGTTAAAAAAGAAATGAGTTTCTTCATGGGTCTCCTCCTGATTGTTGTAATTATTTTATTACTAATCTTAGATAGAAATGAAATAGGCGCACGCTAAAGAAAGCGGCCATAAAACTAATAATTAATTTTCTCCTCCAAGAAATAGCCTACAGGGCTACTTTGAAACTTAAGTAATAAAAATGAAAAAATCCACTAGATTGATAGTGAAATTAGAACCTCTTTTATACACGCTATCTTATTTTGTATATTTTCTAGATTATTTTTATGAAAAAACTATTATTAATATTATTCCTTTTTGGCTGTGAAAATATTATCACAGACATCTCTGATAATCCTGATGATAATCCTGATAGTGCTAATTATGGGATAGTCATCAATGAGATTAACTATAACTCCCCTTCAGATTCAAATTTAAATACAAGCGATTGGATCGAATTATACAATCCAACGAATCAAGCCATTGAAATGAGCCTTTGGGAATTTAGAGATGAGGATAATATTTTTACGTTTCCTGAGAACATAATTCTAGCTCCGGGGGGCTATCTGGTGCTATGTCAAAATTTAGATGTGTTCTCCCAAATATTTTCTAGTGTATCTAACACGCTGGGTGATTTAGAATTTGGATTAAACGGCGCTGGAGAGCTTATTAGATTATTTGACCCTGATGGGATATTGGTCGATGGAGTGGAGTATGATGACATTGCGCCTTGGCCGATAGACCCTGATGGCTATGGACCAACCCTTGAACTTATTGATTCATCTCTAGATAATGCTTTGGGAGAAAATTGGGATGCATCTAATGAAAATGGTGGAACACCAGGTGAAATAAATAGTGTTGTCAATGAATAAGGATAAAATGTCTATATTAAAAAAATCACTAAATGACTTTGAAACCATTTCATTGAATCAATTGGATCAAGTAAAGCTGCTTGACCGCCACGATACAAAATTTGTATTCAATGAAATCCAGCTCCCCTTAATATTAGAAAAAATAAAACCCTTCTATAGAATATTAGAGATTGAAAATTGTTCTATATTCAAATATGAAAATACCTATTATGATACCGATGATTTTTTATTTTATAATCAGCATCACAATGAGAGTAGAAAACGTTTTAAAGTGAGAGTGAGAAAGTATAGCAGTAGCCCTAATCCATTTTTTGAAATCAAAATCAAAAACAATAAAAACCGTACTCTAAAAAAACGTTTGGTGGTTGATGGGTTCGATGGCTGTATTGGCACGCAAGAAGAGCAATTGATATCTCAAATAATTGGACTGTCGTCCAATCAACTTTCTCCAACATTGGATGTTCAATTTTCTCGTATCACGCTAGCTGATAAAAATTTAAATGAACGCCTAACCATCGATACTAATATCTCCACATTAAATGGAAATGGGAGTAAAATATTTAATGAATTAGTCGTTTCAGAAATCAAACAAGAAAAATATAATTGTAAATCAGATTTTATCAAGATTTTACGTAACTTTAAAATCCCAGAAATGAGATTTAGTAAATACTGCATGGGTATGATGAATGTTCATGATAAAATTAAGCATAATCGTTTCAAACCAAAAATATTGCAGATTAATAAGATTCTGGCTCAAGCATAAATAAAAGGAAAAACAATGGACCTATCACCTGAACTGTTAAATCTAATTAAATACTTTGGATTTAATATATTAGTTGTTTTTGTAATCGTGAAGTTAATCTATCAACGATATCACCCTAATAACTTAGATTTTGTATTTACCTATTTTATGTTCAATGTCCTTATTTTCTTTTTTGCATTTTCATTAGGTAGCATACAGATTGATATTGGTGTTGCTTTTGGAATGTTTGCTGTTTTTGCTATTCTTCGATACAGGACTAATCCTATCCCTATAAAGGAGATGACATACCTGTTTATAGCTATCGCTATTGGTGTTATCAATGCCTTGAGCGGAGCTAACAAGGAATCTTTTGACGTACTACTATTTACAAATATTACACTAGTTGTATTGACCTATCTTCTTGAAATGTACTGGCAACGAAATTCACTGGTAGTGCGAACCGTAGAATATGAAATCATTGAAAACATTAAACCCGAAAATCATGAGAAACTTCTTCTTGATTTAGAAAATAGAGTAGGCATGCCTGTTCTGAGATTTGAAGTTCAAAGGATAAACTTTCTCAGAGATACTGTGCGGATTGATATCTATTGCAAAAACTAAATAAATATGTATTCTTTGATTTATATAAGGGAAAAGGGAAGATATATAAATCTATGAAATCAAATATTATATACTCCGTTTTCTTTTTTATAATTATGATACAATATGCTTACGGTGTAAATGAAAATCAATCTTGGACAAAAATAAGTATTGAAAAAAAATTACCACACTCTCTTAGGCTTGAGTTATCACAGGGGATAAGATTAAAAGAACAGACCTCTGCATTCAATCTGACCTTCTTTGAAGGATCGCTTTCGTACAAGGCTTCTAACGGACTAAAAATTAGTGCTCCATATCGCTACACTATCTTTGAAGATAAAATTAAACATAGATTAAGTTTGGATGCATCTTATCAATATAGCTTTAAAGCAATACGTCTAAAGTCTCGAATAAAATATTATCGACTTTATGAAAATGGGGAGACTTCAGGAGAGAATGAAATAGCTTTTGGAGATTTAGTTAGAAATAAACTTACCATAAAATATAAAACCAGTAAAAAAATTAATCCCTATCTCTCTGGGGAACTATTTTACCTCTATAACACAACCAATAATCCATTTGATGAGTATAGAGCATCCTTTGGTTTAGAAATTAATCTTCCTAAAAAGAATTCAGTTAATCTTTTCTATATATTTAAAAAGGAAGGTATTTCAAATTCAAATTCAAATGAGATTAGCATTGTTGGTTTGAGCTATATTTCTAAAATATAGTTAACTACTAAAAAGAAAAATTTAGACCCATAAACGGAATTGCTCCAAATTGATTTCCATCTTGATCGGTACGGATAATAAAAAGACCAAACGCGCCTAGCTTTGCTTGCGCCCATGTTGTCAGATTGTATTCCAAGGATATCGATGCTGTTGACATAAAACCAGAAAAACCAAGATGAGCAACTATCTGCTCTGAAAAAACAGAATAAACAGAAAACTTATCAGATCTTCTATGGTAATGCTTCCACCCTACGCTCCCTGTAAATGCTAGGATAGCGGTGCCAGCACCAATAAAGTATTCATTCATTCTATCTTGTTTTATATTGTAGGTGTATCCAATGAGACTGATTCCTATTTTATCATCCCACATGCCAATGGAAATGTTGTGTCTATTAAAACTATTGCCATCTGCATCTACCATGCTCAGTGGAAGTGCATCAGTATTTTGACTCAAAATAAATCCAAAAAATAATATAAATACTAATCTCACCATTTATTCCTATCTATTTATCATTGCTATAGTTTAATATAAAAAAAGGGGCGACCAAAGTCGCCCCTTTTATCAATCTGCATTAATTAAAATACATTTGATGCTACTTCATAAGCATAACCTTCTGCATTGAAGCAGAGCCATCAGGCGTGCTAAGCTTAAGAATGTATGCACCACTTGGTAAGCTAGATGCGTTCCAAGTAACAGACGACATGCCTGCCTCTAAAACACCATCAAATACAACGCCCACAGAACGACCTGATATATCATAGGCCATAATAGTTGCGGTTGTAGCATTATCAACGCTTACACTTACAGTTGTTGATGGATTAAATGGGTTTGGATATGCTCCAACAATCTCAATATTAGAAGGCATGCTTACGCTCACCTCGCTAGTTGAGTTTGCTACAATCATCTCATCAATAGTATAGCTTCCAACTGATGAAAACAGTTCATCTGTCTCAGGAGCTACTATCACAAGCTTTGTAGTATTACCCATTGTATTATAGTCAGCAACAAGCGCTCTGTCTGTCACTTCGATGCTAAAGTCAGCACCATGAGATAGAGTCATTTGAACACCGCCAATGTAGCCATTGGCATCTATAGTCATTTGACCATTCTCATTTTTAAGTGTAGCAGATGTTGCATCACCAGTAATTCGTCCTTCAAGGATAATATTCACAATCTGAACAATATCCAGAACGTTTACTTCACCATCAGCTGTATAATCAGCAGCGCCTAGTGCGCACTCATCAGTAAGCAGTGCACTCTCAAGGATGTGATTTACGATCTGAACAATATCCAGAACGTTTACTTCACCATCAAGAGTAGCATCACCACCAAGTGTGCCATCACAAGGATCACCACCAGCACCTTCAGTGCAATCCTCTTCATCAGAGCCAGCGTACACGCATACAGGACCAACTTCATCACCGCATGCAGCGCCGTCACAAGCTTGAGCTGTTACACATACATAGTCATCAAGTCCCCATCCATATACAGTGAATTCACCAAAAGATGGGTCAACTGGCCATGTATTAATAAATCCAGCATTTGTGCCTTCTAGGCTCTCAAAAGTTAGATTATAAAGAACTTCACGATTTGAATTGTAGTCATACTGACCATGGAATGGAGCTGCATTTACTCTACTATATGGAGCGCCTTTCCTGATTTCCATAGTATCAGTTATTGATTGTGGCATGTTAGACTTAGGCGCTGTTGCAGTAGTTCTTCCACCACAGTCACCACCATCGTTGTCATAGCATGTTAGGTCACAGCCATATGCCTGATCTTCACAGTCTTCGAAGCCATCACCAATCCATGACTCTGGACAGCAATCATCATCAACACAGTCAATTACATAACCATCATCACACTCACCAGGAGCGTTGCAGTCTTCTGGACAGTTGTAGTAATCTTCATCGCCTGTACAGTTTCCATCACCACACTCAGCTGGTCCATCACCTGGGCAGCTACAGCCTGCGCAATCCCAATTGTATTCAGATTCAAGTGTAGCGCAATCAATGCCATACTCATCCCACGCTGTATCGCAGCACTCAGATCCATAATTAGACCAATCAAATTCACAGTCTTCACAGTCTGAGCTTCCGCCGCCAGTTGTGCCACCAGTTGTGCCACCCTCACCGCAGTCGCCACCATCATTGTCATAACATGTTAGGTCACAGCCCCATGCCTGATCTTCGAAGTCTTCGAAGCCATCAACAATCCATGATTCTGGACAGCAATCGCCATCACCAGTACATTCTTCTACATAGCCTTCGGCTCACTCTCCAGTAGCGGGACAATCTTCTGGGCAGTTGTAGTAATCTTCATCACCATTGCAGATGCCGTCACCACAGACTGTCTCAATGAACCAAGAAACTGTCACAGCTGGATATCCATAAAGCTCTGATCCTGATGCACATACTCCAGGAGTGTCTATTGTTGGTTCTTCAGGGCAATCATCAGATGATGTTGCGCAAGAACCATCCCAGCATTCTACAAGACCATCATCTTCACAGCTTGAACATTCAGCGTCTGTACAATCGCCACCATCATTATCATAGCAGCAAAGGTTTGCGCCCCATTCCTGGGAATTACCATCACACAGGCCATCTCCAATCCATGATTCTGAATAGCATTCGCCGCTACCATCACAGTCTTCAACTAGGCCAGCGCCACAGTCACCACCATCAGTGCCACCATCAGAGCCACCATCAGTGCCACAGGATCACCAGG
>CAZHKH010000054.1:0-2045 GCA_964532515.1 uncultured bacterium | reverse complement strand
ACAAAGCCTTCGCCACAGTCGCCCTCTTCAGGACAACCTGCTTCAGTGTCTGCACAAGACCCATCCCAGCAAGTAATTTGGCCAAGTTCTTCGCAAGTAGCACATTCGCTAGTTGCTGAGCCTGCACCAGCACTGCCATCATCAAAAGTCATTACAAATTCTTCTGTTGCACCCGGATCAAATCCATAGAAGTAGAATCCTTCTGTGAATCCATATGCGCTTAGATCAAGTGTTCCACCGCTGTATGTGATATCTAAAGCAGTGCAACCACCTTCCCAATAGAAATAGAAATATCCACTTCCATCATCCCAGCAATTTCCATAGTATCCGTTTGGATCAACGCCAAAAGCAACGAATGTTTCTCCACAGTCTCTGCTGCTTGGCTCATAATCTAATGAAGGACCTCTAAGAAAAGTCTCTTTCATCTTCACTGGATTTTGTTTGTTTGTGTCTCCATCGAGCTTAGCATCTGGGGCTGCAAAAACTAGAGCGCCCAAACACAAACACAATGAAAACATTTTTGTTAATGTATTCATTTTGTTCCTCCATTATTCATTATGTTGAAATTAAAATCAATAGAAATATAATAAAAATAATTGTTAAATGCTCTTAGAATATTCTAAACATTACATGTTGTTACATTAGGAGAGTTCCTCGCCAAACTGCAAATTAAACTTATTTCTTATGAAGTATAAAAGTCCATATATAATTGGAGTATCAAAGGCGGCAAAGAACATCTTAAATAGCACTCCATTCATGAGTAGCTTCATAAAGTATTGGAACTGTGTATACTCTGGAGGATGGACAATGGCTCCAAAATAAAATAAAAGAAATAAAACAGCAAATGTATCAATAACCTGTGAGCACATAGTCGAGGCATTATTTCGAAGCCAGAGATGTTTCCCCTTTGTTAATTTTTTCCAGAAATGAAACAATCTTACATCGATGTACTGGGCAAAAAGGTATGCGACCATTGAGGCAAATACCGCAACACTAGACAGCCCAAAAACTTTACTGAAAGTATCTCCCCCCACTCCAAAAGGAGCGGATGGCATCATATCTGCTATCGACACAACAATAACCATAAAAACAGATGCAATCAAACCAGCCGTGACAACCTGATTTGCTTTTTTATGTCCATACAGCTCAGAGATAATATCTGTTACTAAAAATGTAATTGGATACGGAAGCAGACCCACAGATTGCTGAAATACATAGATTCCAACGAATGGAATCCAAATTTCAATTTCAAAAAATTTTTGAAAAATCAGATTGCAGGAAACAAGCGAAGCAATAAAAATACCAGCCAGACATAAAAATAAAAAATTGGCTTTCTCTTTTTTTGTCATGCGCTCTCAATCTTTATCATATTAGTTGTTCCGGTGATGCCAACGGGCACTCCTGCTGTCATTATAAATAGATCACCTTTTTTGATTATCCCATTTTTAATTAAAAACTTTTTATTGAATGTGAGCATCTGATCTGTTGACTTAAATTTTCTAACCTTAACAGGAACAACTCCCCATGACAGAGATAATCTTTGATAAATATGCTGGTTAGGGGTCATCGCAATAATTGTGGCGTTTGGCCTAAAGCTTGACATCGTATCCCCTGTGTCTCCAGATTCTGTCATTATTACCATAACCTTGATCCCTAAATCTTTAGACATTTGATATGCTGAATAGCATATAGATTTTTTAGGATTATTTTTACTGGGAGCCTGAATAAATCGATTAAATTCATCGCTATCTAGTATTTCTTTTTCAACATTCACGGTAATTGATTTCATCATTCTTATCGATTCAAGTGGAAACTCTCCAATGGCCGTTTCCCCTGATAACATGATTGCATCGGATCCATCGTATATAGCACCCGCCACATCATTTACCTCCGCTCTAGTAGGGAGTGGATTTGAAATCATTGATTCTAGCATCTGCGTTGCCGTAATAACTGGCTTACATTTTAAATTGCATTTCTTTATAATTTTTTTTTGTAATGACGGAACCTTTTCAAGCTCCATCTCAAGGCCTAAGTCTCCTCTGGCT
>CAZHKH010000053.1:0-10036 GCA_964532515.1 uncultured bacterium | reverse complement strand
CATCTATCTTTTTAGATATAATAGCCCATTTAATTTCAAAATTATCATATATACTATTATCTGTAGGATCCGCCTCTTTATTTTCAAGTTCAATGATTCTTTCTTCTAATTTTTCTATTGTTCTAGAAAAATCGGAAAGACTCAAAACGACTAGTCCCTGTTCATCTATAATTTGGATTTCTTTTGCCTGAATTTTTTTAAATCTATCTAGAACATCATAGGCTCCCATAAAAATAACAGAAGACATGATTAACAGCACGCCAATTAATAAACTTTTAAAATGAATTCTTATCATTTTAATCTCCTTTATTTGAAAATTTAGAAATAAAATCTAATCATTAGAGTGGGAGCCAATAGCGTTGAAGTCTCCGTTTCGGTATATTCTTGGTCAAACGAAACACCTTCTTCTGTGCCTCTCCCAATTCTGAGTGTGCATTCTCCTCCAAAACTTAAATGATCAGATATAAAATACTCTGCGCCTATGGCTGGCCCAAAAAGGAATGCTTTCCCCTCATTTTCTGAGTATGATGATTTAGATTTAGATGTAGCCATTCCAATCCTTGCGCCTGTATAGGTTCTTAGTTTATCAGATCTTTGTTTAGTAAAGAATAATCCTATATTGAACATTAAATATGAGTCATACTCTTCTGCATCATTGTAAGTAGAGCCTTCATAGTCAATCTCATCCATATCATACATATATGATATGTTTGGCTCAATCATAAATTTATCTGTTGCAATTGGGAAGTACAGTGAGCCTGATGAGCTTGAAGAGTTAGTAAGAGCCGCAACAAGGGGGCCTATCGTTTGAAACTCAAAGCCGACGCCCATTTTTACATTTGTCATTTGAACTTCGGTTTCTTGTGGGAACATTATCCCTATTAACGCTATAGCTATCAATATTTTTTTCATTATTTATTCCTTATTTAATGTTATGACTATACCTTAAAAATCAAATCCATCCCATAAATCTTCCAGCTCATCGCTGAGAATAAAGAAAAATTCTCCCGGTGGAGCCTCCCACATAACCATAGAACCGTCTGACACAATATCAAGAGACACATTGTGGACCTTATTCATATATCCAATCTCTGCAAATCCCTTGTATTTATTCCCTTCTACATGCACTACGCTCACACTCTTTATCTCTAAATTATAATCTTTATAGAACTCATCTTGATTAAATGTCTCCTCCATGCTTTCTTTGACTGTTTCTGCAATTGATTCAGTTGGCGTCTGACATGAGAATATCAAAAATGACAAGAGTGCTATCGATAAAATTTTAAATTGATTTTTCATATTTCCCCCGGAGTTTTAAACAAATTACAACTTTTTTTATTATTTATTATCCAATCATTCTACATTTTTTGAGTGCCAATAGGCCAATCCAATAAAAATGAATTGGATTGGGAGCCTTGCCCAGGAAGCCGCAAAGGCTGAAATCCCAAGTGCTTTTTGAGGGACCTCATTAAATGCTAAATATATATTTGCTGGATATACCGCTATCAGTAAGAGAATTAGTCCCCACGCCGCAAAATATCGAGTCTTCTGAAAAAGGAGCATCACCCCAAATAAAATTTCAAAAAAACCACTCAGATAAACTGCTTCATAGTGAAGCGGAAGATAGGGTGGCATAATCTGGACAAACCACGCTGGATCTAAGAAATGCTGGATGCCCACCCAAACATAAAAAAAAGACATGGCAAGTATAGAGATTGATTTTATTTTTTTCATTCTAATCAAGAATCATATTTAGAACAATGATAACATCCATTATGTTAATGATCTCATCATAGTTTACATCGGCAAGTTCATTATACTCTTCAGCTAGCACTAAATTTACAATTGTTATCACATCTAAAATATCCAGAGAGCCATCACTATTAACATCACCCAAATCAAATTGACTCAAATTGATTCTCATAAAAACAGGTCTGTGATCAGATATGAAATTTTCATAAGCGTTCCACGCTCCAGTCAGATAGTCATCCACCCTAAAAGTAGAGACCTCTGAACCTTGAAAATCTAAAAATAATTCATTGTTTATGATAATATGATCAAGGTGGCTTGGCCATGTAGGGTAGGACCAGTCGCTTGAGGGCCCATAGGCAATATCATAATCGGCAAACTGAAAATTCTCTGATTCAATAAATCCCCAGAATACATTATTTGACTCAATATCTGTAATCGTATCATTAAGATCACCAAGTATAATGACCTTTTCCAAACTATAATGATTCTCTACATAATCTTGCAGAAGTTGACTCGCTATTAATCTTCGATATTCCTCATCACTCGTATTATTTAAATCTAGATAATCATCACCACAGCATTTAAAATGATTATTTATAATAATATAGTCAATCCCTTGGTGAGTAATTTCCATTACATATGGAGGGCGATAGGCAAAATAATATTGATCTGAAATTAAAATATTGTAAACGTTATCTATCTCTACTTCATCTAGATTAACTGCGTATGATAATTCCCCCCAATCTGAATTTGGGTCCACTCTGTATCCAACCCAATTTCCATCTAGCTGATTAATTAAATTATTAAAAGAATTTTCACTTTCAATTTCCTGGAATGCGATGATATCAACATTTATTTGATCAATAATATCAATTAAATAGGAGTTTGTTTGATTGTGCTTAGGATAATTCTCAACATTCCAGGTCATTACATCTAGTGATTGACTGGAGCCAAGAGCCGGATAATCCTGCGCTGCAAGAAATCCAATCGTTAATAATATTAATATTTTCTTAGCTTTCACCTATAATATGATCAACTAATTCAATAATATCAAGAATATCCAAATAGTCATCAGAGTTAACATCAGATGCCACAGACTCTTGATAGTCTGGAGACTCTAAGCCCAGAACAAATGAAACTAAATGAATAATATCCTGAATATTTATTATGTAATCAAAGTTTACATCGCCAATCTCAGTGCAGGCCGATGTATCTTGATACCAAAAATTATTCTCTTCACCACTGCACTCAGGATATGGGGGGCAAAGTCGATTTCCCGAAAGATCAAACTCAAGATAATCATTATCATTAAGTTGCAAATCACAGAGTGTCTCTGGTACAAATCCAGAAAGATAATTATACTCTAAGCGAATAGTTGTCGCCTCGGTTAGTTGATTCACTTCTTCGGGGATAGGGCCAGAAAGCTGGCAATAGATATATGCACCACACATCAAGCTAGTTAATCTTCCATTGTTCCACTCTTGGAGCCCAAGCTCTAATGGGTCTACTATACCATTGGATAATTGAAATTCACCTTCACCGTAAGATACACTGTCTATCACAATCCAGAACCATGCATCATCAGCAGCCATATATGGATTTGGAGAACCACAGTAAGGGTCCCCATCTTGACATCCTAAATCAATGCCGCTATTATAGCTATTATCAATAAATTTTTGGAGTACACTTAGATCTCCCTCATGAAAGCACAATCCATTAATCTCACTGTGGCCAGGCTCACAATCCTGAGAAAATGAAAAGCAAAAAAATGTTTGAATAAAAATAACTGCTAAAAATTTCTTCATAACTAGATCCTTTTTATAAATCAGATACACCAAATATTGGCTTATTACTCTTCCATTTTCCTCTTGTAAAATCTGGAAACTCAACAGCTGTGCTACCATTTGAAATTGATTTCTCAGATAATGGTGAAATAACACTCATTGAAACAGCGTCATACACATCTATTGGTGGCTTAGTTCCTCTTTTCACAGATTCAATGAAAGCTCGCATAATAAAAAAATCAATTCCACCGTGACCAGCTCCATCTGCGTCATTTTCAAAGCTCTTCCAAAGTGGATGATCATATTTTTTAAGATACGGGTCAAATGGTTCCCACTCATGAGGCTTCGGACTTTGGTCTTCTAAATATATTGAATAATTATCACCCATCCAAATTCCGTTGGTTCCTTGGACTCTAAAATTCAATGAATATGGCCGTGGATTATTTGTATCATGACTTACTACCACCGTTTCCCCATTATAGCATTTGATTACCGTGGTAACGATATCTCCTAATTTGAATTTTACATTTGCATTGGGGTGCTTTTCTCCTCCATGTTTAACAATATAATTATGTAAACCCCTTGATTTTGTAGCAGTTGAAGTGAGATGTTCAAATTTATTTCCTCTATTAATATCAAGCATGGTACTTACTGGTCCAATACCGTGAGTTGGATACAGATCTCCATTCCTTTCAACAGAGTGCTGAGTCCTCCACTTTGCCTCACTAAATCCCTTCTCTCCAAATTCAACTCCACCACCATACGCCTGCTTTCCATCATTAAATTTAACTTCCCTAAGATCATGCTGATAGCCACACTGGTAGTGCAACATTTCTCCAAAAATTCCCTCTCTAATCATATTGAGAAGCGCCATGACTGGTCGATAGTAACAAACATTCTCCATAATCATGCACTCCATGCCTGTTTTCTCTGATACATCAACTAAATCCCAACAATCTTCAACGGTGATAGCAGCTGGGACTTCGACTCCAACATGCTTCCCGGCTTTCATTGCAGCTACAGCCATAGGATGGTGCCACTCCCAGGGGGTTGCAATGACAACGGCATCTAAATCATCTCTTTTTACTAGATTGAGAAAATCCTCATCTCCATTCTTGTAAATTGAGGGGACGTCTTTATTGTTTCTTTTTAAAATCTTAAGTGTTCTGTCTATCATTTTATCATCAATATCACAGATTGCAGGAATAAGAACATCATCTCTCTTGGATGCCAGATCAAGAAGCCACTGACCACGCAAGCCCGTACCAATGAAACCAATGTTTATAATATCTTTTTCTTTTGTTTGAATGGCTTTAAAGCTGGGATACAGCGCCGCTCCCAATCCAAATGTGGTGGTTTTTTTTAAAAATTCTTTTCTATCTATATTTTTTGGCAAGGTAATGTTAACCTAGAATAAGATTTACAAGGAGTACAATGTCAAGTACATTGATAGCACCATCAGCGTTAATATCAGCACAATTATTTGGTTCCTCAATATTAAGCGCCATGTTCACTGTAAGAACGACATCCAGCACATTAAGTTCTGCATCAAAATTTACATCTCCAATCAAGCAATCATTTTGTCCTTCAATGAGTCCCGGCCTCGCAATCTCAACTACTGCGCGCATTACACCAATCTGCATATCGGTGAACATGTTCATGCATTGATCATTGCTGTAATCCATATAATTCTCAACCATATCAGGATAATCTGGATTTCCTTGAGTGCAAGTATCTTGATTAAAATTACAACTAAAATTAGAGGCTGATTCCTGATTAGGGGTATCTACGATACCATCATCAACGCTGCATCCACCCTCAAAGAGAGCATCGCCCCATATATGTCTTAATCCAAAATAATGGCCAGCTTCATGTATTAGAGTTTTTCCATATTCATTTCCAAAAATATCATCATCATCAGCCTGTGGATTGTTTGGTCCAACAACCGGATAGTGAAGTACTATCCCCTGTAATGACTCATCTGCCAACGCGCCTTCAAACGCAGACCAATCTGGAACAGTTTCATAGTCTAGACTATCAAGTGCATCTTGAACATCAATAGGAGGATAAGCAAAACCAAGTACCTGTCCTAAAAAACTTTCTTCAATATTACAAACCCATACATTCATGTATCTGCTTGTATCCCAGGCGTCGACCCCACCCGTTGAAGATGACTTCACTTCATCTAAAGTTATATTTCCTGTAAAAAGATCTGCAAAGTCAACATAGGGAAATCCGGATACTGATGTGTAGGTATGCGTGATTCCTGTTGTTGGATTTCCATTTGGATCTTCAGTGGCAAGGTAAAATTCAATATGAGGGTCTCCAGCAAAAGGCAAAAACTCTTCCCGCGTATTCTCTGCATTTTCATTTAATCTTCGAAAATCTGCATTTAAGACATCTAGCTGTGATTGAATTACATCATCAGATAAATTCTGGGCATCAGTATTATAAACAACGTGAAAAACAACTGGAATCTGGTACACCGTTTCTCTATTGAACTGTGCGGTCTCAGATAGTTCGAGTGCCCTTTGAAAAATATTATCAGCAGACTGCTTGTACCATGGATATTTGATTGTCTTAATATTAATAACATCATCTGATCCGCAGTATGGATCATTCACAAACTCTTCCTGGCTGAAAAGAGATCCTAAAACTAATAATAAGCATATTTTTTTTAGCATTTATATCCTCTCTAGCTTTACAGCTAATCCAAAAACAGATTCTATCTCAGATAGTTTTTCTGACAATTCATCTTTTTTATTTTCCTTTAAATAAATTTTAGAGGTCATGTGAAAAAGGGTTGAGCCTGTAACTGGAGCATTCTCTGTATCAGTGATAACCTCTATAATATTTATCCCAAGAGAAGAAATGGAATCTGTAACGCTGTGAACTATCCCCTCATTATCTGCGCCACTGATACTGATTATATAGTTTGGGTATTCGTATGAAGAAAGTTTTCGTGTGGGGGTAAGATAAAATTTAATACCCTCGATTGATTCAAGCTGAGCTGATAAATTATCTTGAGAATCATCTGGAATTGAGATGAGCATAATAATAGAAAATTCAGAGCCTAGCCTAATCATTCTACTCTCTTCAATATTGCCATTGCTTGATGTCACAAACTTAGATATATCTGATACAATGCCAGGCCTGTCTGGTCCAATTCCTTTAATAATTAAATGCTTCATCCTTTTCCCTTATTGATAGATTAATTTTTGTTCTAGACAACTGGATTCTGATATCTTGAAAAGTTGACTAGGTAGCTGCCTCAAGTTATTAATTTTTTCCTCAGATCCGCAATAGAATTCAAGAATAGACTCTCCCTTTGACACTCGATCAGAAATTTTCTTATAAACCTTTAATCCTGATCTATTATCTATCCCATCTGTATTTCCTAATCTTCCTGCTCCAATTGAAGAGAGAACCTCTCCAATCTTTTTGGTTTGAAATGACTCTATGTAGCCATCGCTATCTGCAGATATTGTATGCTTGAAATGCTGATTCTGATAATTGAGTTCATTAAATTTTTCAATAGATCCCCCATGCGCTTCTATCATATCTATGAATTTTTGATAGGCCTTTCCATTGCTAATAAGCTCCTGAAGTTTTTTATCATCAGCTTCATCTTTATTCATAAGAATGATTTGATGAGCCAGATGATAAACAACATCCATTAGATCTTTTGGACCACATCCTTTTAAGGCCTCCATGCTTTCAATGACCTCACAGGCAACGCCAGAATAATTTCCAAGAGGCTGGCTCATATCTGTAATCGAAACATGAACTTTTACATCGTTAAGCTCACCAATTTTTTTAAGCAGTTTTCCTAAATTCTTTGCCATCTCCAGGGTGTTCATGAATGCTCCATTTCCTGTTTTGATATCTAGGACCAGAGTATCAATCCCCTCTGCAATTTTTTTACTCATAATACTGCCACAGATAAGTGGATAGGAGTCAATCATGTTGATTCTATCCCTTAGCTCATAAATCTTTCTATCTCCTGGGCATATATCTTCAGTCTGCCCCATAATTGATATCCCGATTTCATGAACATTTTTTTTAAAATCATCTATACTGAGGTATGGCCGATATCCAGGAATAGAGCAGAGCTTATCCACCGTCCCACCAGTGTGGCCTAAGCTGGTTCCAACAATCATCGGGACATGGTAGCCATAAGCTGCAAGGAGCGGCCCCAAAACAAGTGAGACTTTATCTCCTACACCACCAGTGCTATGCTTATCTACAATAGGTGCATCTAAATCAGAAAAATCAACTTTTACACCTGTGTCTATAATAGATTTCGTATACACAGCTGATTCTTCAATAGACATTCCTCTTTTAAAAATATGTTTTATCCAGCTTTCCATATTTGATTCAGAAATTTGCTTAGATAGATATCCATTTACCAGATTAGAGAAATCTTCGTAGGAATAATTTTCTTTATCTAAAATATTGGGAAATATCTCTGACATTATTTGTATTTATTAGAAAAGTCAATGTAGTGCTGGGCTCTTTCTATGATTTCAGTGTTTTCTGCATCTGTAGTTTGCCTGGCTACCTTCCCAGGCAACCCTACAACCAGAGAGTTTGATGGAACAATCGTTCCAGGGGAAACAAGCGCGCCAGCTGCTATCAATGATCCGGTCCCTACAACTGCTCCATCCATAATAATAGCCCCCATGCCAATAAGACACCTATCCTCAATTGTGCAGCCATGGACAATCACATTATGCCCGATTGTTACTTCATCCCCTATAATGGTAGGGTGTAAATCTGTAGTCACGTGCACTGTGCAGTTGTCTTGTATATTGGTTCTTGAGCCTATCTGGATATAATGCATATCTCCTCTTAAAACTGAACCAAACCAAACGCTGGAGTCTTTCCCCATCTTCACATCACCAATAACATCTGCGCTGGATGCAATAAAACAGCTTTCATCTATAATCGGTGTTTTATCTTCAAAATTATGAATCATTCTTACCATTCCTTTTAAATAGTAAATTAAAAAAATCAAATTTTATTTTGCTTCTGTTCTTCGAGTTTTTATAAATCAAATAGATTCCCAATGCGCCTAATATAATATTGGGTAGCCACATTGAAATAAAGGGGCTTATATTTCCCCTGTCAGCCAGATTCTCTCCAGCGATTAAGAATGCCCAATACAAAATGAAAAAACCAAGGCTGATTGCACCGCTAATTGCAAAGTTCCCTCTACGTGCCATGACACCCAAGGGAGCACCCACCAATATAAAAACAATACTTGCAACGGGTATTGAAAACTTTTTGTTTAATTCTACTAGATATCTGTTTTTTTTGTTTGTGTAGTTTGCAAGCAACCTTGAGTCGTTATTGACTCCTCTTTTTAAATTTTTCATTCTCTTTTTAAATGATTTTAACACCTTGGGATCGTTCTGATGGAATAATGATTCTATTAACTGATTATCTATACTAACTAGCCTCTCAAACTCATCTTCCATTCTACTCTTAATGCTATTTTTTACTTTTTGCGCGCTGTTGTCAAGGTCATGAATCCTCTGGCTCATCATGGAGTAGGTCATCTCTCTGTCTCCCCTCGTTCGAAGATTTTTTCTTTGCAAAACAAGGTTGTCAATTGGCACAACAATATCATATTTCTCAAATTCAATCTTTGTATAGTCAGTGCCATTTGCCATCATCTCATGAATTTCTCCATCATTAAGATGCAAAAGTATGGCATCATCAATAGACTCCACGGTTCCATTATCAGCTGTAATCGTTCGCTTGGATCCATCACTCCTGGTGTTGAAGATATTTATTTCATAGAATCTATTTTCGCCATTTAGCTGTTTTCTCTTACCTACATAGATACTATAATTAGGAATTGCCTCTGTAAATTGTCCCTCTGTAAATTCTAAATCAGGTCGTTTTTTTGAGATATTCGCAGACAGTGACCTTGCCTTATGATTCATATCAGGTAAAATTAAATTATTAAAATAAATCATTGTCGCTGCTATAATAACTCCAAAAAGAATTGGTGCCCTTAAAAGCTTAAATGTACTGATGCCACATGTTCTCATAGCAGTGATCTCATTGTCAGATGAGAATCGACCAAACGCTGTAAGAGTTGCTATCAGAACGGCCATAGGAACCGCAAGTGCAACAATCCACGCCATATTATAGAATAAATACTCAAAAAGTAAATCTATACTGAGTCCCTTTCCCAAAAACTTATCGATGGTTCTTAATAAAAAATTTGCAAGTAGGATGAATAGCAAAACTAGCAGTGAAAGGATAAAAGGGATTAGGTGCTCTTTGAAAATATATCTATCAATCATTTTCATGTTTTAATATACTGATAATTATGCTTTGTATGAAGATATAGATATTGGTAAGTTTACTCGCTTTTTGTAGCATCGAGGTGTAGCGTAGTCCGGTCAGCGCACCTGCTTTGGGAGCAGGGGGGCGCAGGTTCGAATCCTGCCACCTCGACAACAAATTAGAAAGCCTCTTTTATAGAG
>CAZHKH010000052.1:0-10140 GCA_964532515.1 uncultured bacterium | reverse complement strand
ACTTGAAATGCATCCACTTGACCAGGAAGATAGAATTGAAGATATAAAAAATGTGTATGGATCTGGTATGTGTAACATTACACGATGCTGTACCGATGTATGCCCAGAGCATATTCAAATTACAGATAATAGTATTATTCCGCTCAAGGAAAGGGTGGTTGATAGATATTATGATCCGGTGAAACGTTTATTTACTAAGCTTTTTAGTAAAAAATAAAACGTTATTGAGCATCTTTTAATTTAAAATTAATTGGGACGGTCATCGAGACCCCAACCTTCATATCCCTTTGCATTGCAGGTTTCCACTGAGATTTAGCCACCGCATCTATGGCAGCTTGTTCAAACACTGGATTGCCTCTAATCATTTGAATACTACCTGGCTTAACCTGGCCATGCTTATCTACAGAAAACTTGACAAAAACCTTGCCTTCCAATTTCATATCTATGGCAAGCTTTGGATACACTAAAAAATCAAAAATACTTTTTCCAGCTCTTGGCGTAGGAGCCTTATCATAGGCAACAAAATCACCATCCTCATCACCTGGTGGAGGCGGAGCATCCCAATCATCCCAATCATCAAAATCACTTTCAAATTCATCATACTCCTCATCATCAAACACTTCATCTGATGCTACGGGTATAGATGGGCGGACAGGTGGCTCAGGCAGCGATTTTTGTTCAGTTTCAGGGATATCAACGGTTTCTATTTCTGATTTAATAATATATTCAGTTTTTTCAGCCTCTCCTAATGCGCGTGGAAACACATAAAATGCACTAGAAATTCCAAGAACAACAGCCACAGCTACAATTCTTACTCGTATTGGATAATCTAATATAAGCGGATCAATTCTCATGAATCTACCTTGGTCATTGCAGCATAGCTTAATTTCAGCGCATTGGCCTTTCGTAGCTGTGTATGAATATCCATAATTAAATCCATTTTTGCTTTTTGATCAGATTTCAATGATACCGTTAGTTTAGGATCTCGAGCTATTTTTGATACCATAATAGATGCTAATCCATCGACTCTAGTTAGTCGATCATCGACAGAAATCAACTTATCTTTGGTTGCCCACACATAAGAGGTATGACGTTTACTTTCTAATTTTTCAATCATTTTAGCTTTAGGCATCAAAACGTCTAATCCATCAAATTCTCGCATCACGGTTGTTACCATAAAAAATATCAATAACATAAAAATAATATCAGGCAGTGATGATGTTGATATTTCGTTACTTTCCTGTGTTTTTCTTTCAACTTTCATTATGGATTTCGATGGTCATTGGCAATGGAAATTTTAGTTGCCCTTGCTTTTTTAAATTCATCAAGTAATGATACATAATCCTGATAATCTGCACGCGGACTTGTTTTAATAGAAAATATCATATCCTTTTCTCTTCTAATTGCTGCTTCGACAAGCGATTTTATTTCATTCATTCTATGTTGACGATCATCAAAAACAACACTACCATCAGCTGCAAGCACAACATTAATAATGAGATTCTCATTAACATCTTTATTACTGCCTTCTGCTGGAAGTATGATATTAATTCCCTTATCCATAGAAATTGTTGTGGTAACAAGAAAAAACACTAATAGTAAAAATGCGATATCTGCCATAGATGAGGAATTTACCTCATCAACCTTCCTTTTTCTTTTTGTAATCATTTAATTTTTATTTGATCTCTCACCAATTGCTTGCAGAACGTGCGTGGTGGCCTTTTGCATCACAACAATTTGATTATCAATAATATATAAAACAGTATTTTGGAGAATTTGGAGTATTACTGCAACCACCAAACCAAATGCCGTGGTTAACAGTGCAACTGATATACCACCAGCCACAATTGCAGGCGATATATCATTAGCCATTTTAATATCATTAAATGCTTGAATCATACCCCACACGGTTCCTAAGAATCCCAGCATTGGTGCAGTTGCAATACATAGAGATATCCATGTCATATTTTTTTCTAATGAGGCCATCTCTATGCCGGCAGTCTGATCTAATGCTTTTTCAGCCTCTTGCACTCCCTTTGGCGCATATTCAAGAGCATTATAACATAAATTTGCGACAGGGCCAACAGAGGTATTACATTGAGACAATCCAGCATCAAAGCCCTCCTCTCTCGTTGTATGTGCTACTTGCATAGAAAAACTTTCATTGGCACCCAATCCAGAAATCAAATGGAATAGACGCTCAAAAACAAAAATTAAACCAATAATGCCAATACCCAGAATGGGCCACATAAAATTTCCACCATCTAAGAACAATTGTACCATAATTGTAATACTCCTTATTTAAGTCTAGAAATTAATACCTTTCGATTAATTTCGTAATTATTATTTTTAGTTTTGTCTTATCAACTCTTCTGCATCATTAAATTGCTCCAATGCAGTTTGTACTTGTGTATCACCATACACCAATGCTTTATAAAAATCTTCTCGAGACCACAGCACATTAGCAATCTCTGCTTTAATTCGCTTCATAATAAAGCTCCAATCTTCATCATTCAACAATTCGTCTTTTTCATATTCGATACTATTATCATCAAGCCACTCAAAAAAGTTATCCTGATTGATTTCATAATTTGTCATTAACTCATTTAAATTATATGGAAGCATAATTCTATTTTCTTTGATTTCCCCAGCATATTTAAATAGTAGTCTATCTTCATGATAGTATATTTTCCTCGTTGATTCATTATATTTAATTTCATTTTTTTGAATGATATCAGGGGTAATACCACCACCACCATATACAATGCGTCCAGATTTAGTAAAATATTTTTTTTGATTTTCTACAAGAGTATCAGCTGAATTACTATCAAGATAATATTCATCTAGTGGAACGTCGTACTCTCTTTGAATCAAGCGTCCAGATGGTGTATAATATCGTGCGATAGTTACTCGGGCAGCCGATCCATCTTGCAGCTCATATTGTCTTTGTACCAACCCTTTCCCAAAACTTTTTTCCCCAACGATAATTCCGCGATCTAAATCTTGGAATGCACCCGATACAATTTCACTAGCACTGGCTGATCCATTATTGATTAATACTACAATAGGTAAGGATAAATCATGTCTGCTATATCGTGCACGATGAACACCATTAGACCCCCTAACCCGTCCTTTGGTAAAAACAATTGTATCATTTGTTGCAATAAATAAATCTGCCATTTTAATTGCTTGATCTAGTAGCCCCCCACCATTATTTCTTAAATCTATTAACAGCCTTTCCATTCCATTATTCTCAAGCTTATCAATGGCACTAGCAAACTCATCAAAGGTGGTATTTGCAAAGCGTGTTACTTTGATATATCCCACATTATCATCTATTATAAATGAGGAGGCAATACTTCTAATAGGGATTTTATCTCTTATAAGTGTGGTTTCAAATGTATCCTCCGCACCAATTCTTGCGATAGTCACCACCACTTTAGTACCTTTTGGGCCACGTAGCTTTTTAACCACATCTTTTTGTGTAATTTTGTATGCTGACTCTCCATCAATTTTAGTAATTTTATCTCCTGAAATAATTCCCGCTCTATCTGATGGAGTATCTGGTATGGGCGATATAACGGTAATATATCCATCAATCAAACTAAATTCAATACCTATCCCCTCGAAATCACCCCTAAATAATTCATCGATTCCCTCTAAGTCTTCAGCCGGAATAAATGAAGAGTGGGGGTCTAGTTCATCTAACATGCCAACTAGAGCACCATTAAGCACTTTATTCATATCTACCTCTTCAACATACTTCTCATTAATTATTCTTACTAACTGCGCAATAGTTTTAAGTTTATTAAATGGATCACTTGTACTTGCACTAATGGATAGTGTAAATATTATTACAACAAAGACACCAATAAGATACTTTGAATATTTTTTCATACTTTTCATACAAGTAATATAAAATATATATAACAATCTAGAAATTACTTTTGATTAGATATAATTTTCTTGTAGGTTTAAGGTTCATGAAAAATAATAGAAAAGGTAAAGCGGGTAACGTTCAAGAGATTATTGTTGTAGGCGCACGTGACAATAACCTTAATAATATTAATGTCAATATTCCTCGAAATAAACTTATTGTCATTACTGGATTGTCTGGTTCAGGCAAGTCTACGCTTGCTTTTGACACCCTATACTCTGAAGGTCAGCGTCGATACGTTGAATCGCTTTCTACATATGCAAGACAATTTTTAGGAGGGCTCAAAAAACCTAAAGTAGATCATATATTTGGACTATCTCCCGCCATATCCATTCAACAAAAATCTGTTAGTAAAAACCCTAGGTCTACAGTAGGAACCATTACCGAAATATATGATTATTTACGTTTATTATACTCTAGAGTTGGATATCAAAAATGCTATAAATGCGATGGAGAGGTCAGCAAGCAAACAGTTCAACAGATTGTTGATAAAATTTTAAAAATTCCAACTGATAGCAGATGTATTATTTTAGCTCCGGTTATTCGAAATAAAAAAGGACAGCATCAAGATACCCTTAAGGTTATTAATCAGCAAGGATTTACCAGAGTACGCGTCAATAATGAAATCAAAAATTTGTATGATAAACTCATATTAAGCAAAAATAAAAAACATAATATTGATGTATTGATTGATAGATTAAAAATTAATAAAAAATCTAAACAAAGAATTACAGAGTCAGTTGAATTAGCTTTAAAAGTAGGAGAGGGAATATTATATATTAATATCAATGATAAAGATGAGTATTTATTTAGTGAAAGCAAATATTGTTCAAAATGTGACATATCCTACGAAGATCTTGAGCCACAAAATTTTTCATTTAACTCCCCATCTGGCGCTTGCTCAAATTGTAAGGGATTAGGATCCATCGTTTCCATTGATCCCAATAAGCTGGTTCCTGATATTAATAAGAATTTATTAGAGGGATGTGTTGAGCCAATAGGGCCACAACCATCATCTGATGCTTATCAGAGCAACGTATTAAAAGAATTATTTTCAGATCATAGTTTATCATTTTCCACACCATGGAAAATGTTACCAAAACAGATTAGAACATTTATTATGCATGGCAATAGTCTTGATACTCCTGATATTAAATCGTATCAAATATCTCCTAATATGTCTTTTGAGGGGATTATTAATAATCTGAAAAGACGATACACACAGACTAAATCCAATTATATTCGTGATTGGATCGAGAAATATATGTCAAAACATGATTGCCATCGGTGTAAAGGGAATCGATTAAATGATGCCAGTTTATCGGTTACTATTAATGATTTAAATGTTATTGCATTAACACAATTAACCACAGAACAAATTAAAAATTTTCTCTTACACATTAAACTAACAGCCCAAGAAATGGAGATTTCCCAAGATATTATCAAAGAAATTAAAGATAGGATTGATTTTTTATTAGATGTAGGTCTAGACTACTTGACACTACATCGATCAGCAAATACGCTCTCCGGAGGAGAATCTCAACGTATTCGTTTAGCAACTCAAATCGGCACACAATTAACAGGCGTAATATATATTCTAGATGAGCCATCCATTGGGTTGCACCAACGAGACAATCAACGATTAATTAATACATTAACAAAATTACGAGATTTAGGGAACACAGTAATTGTTGTTGAGCATGATTCGGAGATTATGCATCAATCTGATTGGATAGTTGATTTGGGACCCAAAGCAGGAAAGCAAGGTGGTGATGTTGTGTATTCCGGCCCACTTCAAGGGCTTAAAAAAGAGACTAAATCATTAACTGCAGACTATTTATTTGGTAAACAAAAGATCAGCAATAAAAAATCTACTAGATTAGGATCAGGGAAAAAACTTATTATCACAGGCGCCCAAGGTAATAATCTTAAAAATATTAATTGTGAATTTCCACTTGGCCAATTTATTTGTGTTACTGGTGTATCAGGTTCCGGGAAGTCAACATTAATTAATCAAACATTGCTCCCTGTTTTAATGAACAAATTTTATTCAAGCAACACATCTCCATTAATTTATGAAGATATTTCAGGGGCAGATCACATTGATAAAGTAATATCAATTGATCAATCACCTATTGGTAAAACGCCACGATCAAATCCAGCAACATATACAGGAGTATTTACTCACATACGAAATTTATTTAGTGAGCTACCCGAGTCAAAGGCTCGTGGATATCGCCCTGGTCGCTTTTCATTTAATGTGAAAGGGGGTCGCTGTGAAGAGTGTCAAGGAGTAGGAGTCATTAAGGTAGAGATGCATTTTTTACCAGATACCTATATTCAATGTGATGCATGCAAAGGCAAGCGTTTTAATAGAGAAACACTTCAGATATACTATAAAAATAAAAATATTTATGACATTTTAAATTTTTCTATAGATGAGGCAGCCCATTTCTTTAAAAATCATAAAATTATTTATAAGTATTTAAATATGCTTATGAGAGTTGGCTTAGGATATATCAAATTGGGCCAACGGGCAACAACATTATCTGGTGGCGAGTCCCAACGTGTTAAATTATCTACAGAGCTATCGAAGGTAAGTACAGGAAGAACGCTTTATCTTATGGATGAGCCAACGACAGGGCTTCACTTTCATGATATTAAGGTGCTTCTTAAAGTATTAAATGAATTAGTTGATAGAGGGAATACTCTGATTGTGATAGAGCACAACTTAGATATTATTAAAAATTCTGATTGGATCATTGATTTAGGGCTTGAAGGTGGAGACAAGGGCGGCAATATTATTTTTTCTGGAAAAACCACAGAGCTAATAGATAATAAACAATCATATACCGCAAAATATTTAAAAGAAGTTTTGTAATTAATTCTTTAAGATCTTTTAAACAGAGCAATATGATTGTAAATTATCCGTACAATGATAGAATCATTTAAAGATACAAATAATCAAGCCATTACAAATCCAGACCCTACACATGAAGAAATACATGAAGAAGTTTCTTTGCGTCCTCAAAAATTCAAAGATTTTATTGGGCAAAGAGAAATACTAGATAATTTAAAGGTTTATATTAAGGCAGCTCAAAAAAGATCTGAATCTCTTGATCATATACTATTATTTGGGCCACCTGGATTGGGAAAGACAACCCTTTCTCGAATCATTGCCAATGAATTAGGAGTAAATATTAAGATCACCTCTGGACCCATTCTAGATAAACCAGGGGATCTTGCGGGGATATTAACTAATTTTAATGATTTTGATGTTTTTTTTATTGATGAGATTCATAGATTAAGTAGCGTTGTTGAAGAATATTTATACTCTGCAATGGAAGATTATAATATAGATATTATGATTGACAAGGGACCAAACGCAAGAAGCGTACAACTTAATTTAAATTACTTTACATTAATCGGAGCTACCACTAGATTAGGGAATTTAACATCCCCAATGCGCGATCGTTTTGGGATGATACTAAGATTAGATTTTTATAGCACCGAAGATTTAACAACAATTTTATTGAGATCAGCAAAATTATTAAATATTAAAATACAATCTAAAGCAGCGGAAGAAATTGCAGGTAGATCGCGCGGAACCCCTAGAATTGCCAATAGAATACTTAAACGTGCAAGAGATTTTGCAGAAATTAATAATAAAGGAAAAATTTCGATTGATGTAGCGCAAGAAACGCTAATGAGGTTGGGTATTGATAATCATGGACTTGATGATATGGATAGAAAAATCATTGATTCACTGGTAAACAAATTTGATGGTGGCCCTGTTGGGCTAGAATCATTATCTGTTGCCATTTCTGAAGACTCAAAAACGATTGAGGAAGTTTATGAGCCCTATTTAATTAAAGAGGGATTTATGCAGCGCACATCTCGTGGAAGAATAGCACAAAATAAAGCACAAGAATATTTTAAAAAAGTTAAGGAGTAATCATGTTTTTTTATACAGTTGAAAAACCACCCAGATTATCTGAATTTGATTTAGAGATACCTGAAAAGTTAATTGCAAAACATCCATCAAAAAAGAGAGATAATTGTAAGTTAATGGTATTAAACAAGAAAGAAGAAACCATACAACATTTAAGATTTTCTGATATACATCAATTTTTTAATAAAGGGGATGTTTTAGTTCTTAATAATACAAAAGTATATCCAGCGCGCCTAATGGCTAAAAAAGATAGGTCAGATGCCAAGGTAGAAGTTTTTTTGTTACGTGAGCTTGCTAATGATTTATGGGAAGCGATGGTTAAGCCAGCAAGGAAAGTGAGAATAGGTAATAAATTAATATTTGGCGATGGAATTATATGCGATGTTATAGATAACACAGTTTCTGGAGGTCGTGTTATTCGATTTGATTATGATGTCCCATCCATTTATCCTTTTATTGATGCAAAAGTAGCATCACCATTGCCCCCATATATTGATCGAAAGCCTGTACCATCTGATAAGGAAAATTATCAAACTGTTTATGCAACCGAGAGAGGATCGGTTGCAGCGCCAACTGCGGGGATCCATTTTACAAAGGAGCTACTTGCAAAATTAAAAAGAAAAGGTGTCAAACAAACATTTATTACTCTACATATTGGCCTTGGGACTTTTAAGCCTATCCTAGTAGAGGATTTAACACGACATCATATGGACTCTGAATCCTTTTCGGTACCTCAAGAAACAGCTGAATTAATTAATGCATCTAGAGAAAAAAATCGTAGAGTAATCACTGTGGGGACATCAACTGTACGTACTTTAGAGACTGTAGTAGTATCTGGCTTTCAGATAACTCCCCGAAGTGGGTGGACAGATAAATTTATTTATCCACCATATGAATTTAAGATGAGTGATATGCTAATTACTAATTTTCATCAGCCTCAATCTACACTCATGATGCTTGTATCAGCTTATGCGAATAAAGATTTTATTATGCATGCTTATAAAGAGGCCATTAAGAAAAAATATCGATTTTATTCTTATGGCGATTCTATGCTCATTATGTAATTATGAAAGAAGCTTATCGCATTGGAAATGGCATTGATATACACCCTCTTGTTCAAGATAGAGATTTAGTTGTTGGTGGTATTAAAATTGATCATCATTTAGGATCTGATGGTCATAGCGATGGAGATGTATTAACACATAGTATTATAGATGCTATATTAGGGGCAATCAACAAAGGTGACATAGGGGATCATTTTTCATCTTCAGATGAGACTCTCAAAGGCGCCAATAGTATAGATTTTCTAAAAATTATATATAATAAATATCTCAAATCAAAGTGGTGTATTATTAATATTGATTCTACTATTATTTTACAATCTCCTCCAATCAAACCCTATGTAGAATCAATGACCAATAAAATTGCATCGGTTTTATGCATACAAGCTTCACAGCTAACCATTAAAGCTACAACAACCGATCATCTTGGCTTTATAGGACAAGGGAAAGGCATTGCTGCATTAACGGCATGCATGCTATGTAAAAAATAATGATCAGAGTTCGATTTGCACCAAGTCCAACTGGATATCTTCATATAGGAGGATTAAGAACAGCATTATATAACTATTTATTTGCAACTCAGAATGGTGGGAAATTAATATTGCGAATTGAAGATACCGATCGAACGCGATTAGTTGAAGGTGCGGTGGAAAATTTAATTTCTACATTAGAATGGTCAGGGATTCATTTTGATGAAGGTCCCCATAAAGAAGGTGATTATGGCCCCTACACACAATCTGAAAGACTATCTGTTTATCATCAGCACATGCACCAACTTATAAAAGATGGACATGCGTACCCCTGTTTTTATCCAGCTGAAAGATTGCAAACTATTAAAGAAAAAAACATACCCAGTGATATTGTTGCTGAATATGATACACGCTATAGAGATTTAGATATTACCGAATCGATGGAGCGTATGACCAATGAAAATTATGTTGTCAGATTAAAAATTCCATCAAAAGGAACCATTTCTATACAGGACCAAATTCGAGGTAAAATTGATTTTGATTTAAGCCTTATACAGGATCAAATCATTATTAAATCTGATGGATATCCCACATATCACCTTGCAAGCGTGATTGATGATCATTTAATGAAAATTTCTCATGTTATTAGGGGCGAGGAATGGGTTTCGAGCCTACCTAAACACGCACTTTTATATCAATCATTTGGATGGGAACTACCTG
>CAZHKH010000051.1:0-10196 GCA_964532515.1 uncultured bacterium | reverse complement strand
CCATTAATTAACTGATGAAAATTTACAAAACAATCGATATATATATCTTGTCCATCTCTAGAAAAAAGTTTGTGCTCTTTCTCTTCAAAATATACAATTAAATCGCCATCACTAGAGCCACCACTACTCTGATTTCCTTCTCCTCTTAGTGGGATATAATTTCCGCTTGATACACCACTAGGCACCTTAACTTTAATCATAGTAGATTTCTTTTCAAGTCCACCAATAGAACCCTCTCCATTACAATTAAAACATTGTTGTACATTAACAATTTGTCCTAAAAAAGATCTTTGAACTTTTCTTATCTCACCACTTCCATCACAAGAGTTGCATCTTACGGGCTCTTTACCTGTTCTTTCTAATCTCTGAATTTTAACTGTTTTAATTGTTCCAGAATATATTTCCTCTAAAGCTAATCCTAATGAAATTTTAAGGTTTCCAACTTGACGTTTTCTTGCTTGCCCTCTACCACCAAAAATATCAGAGAAGCCTCCACCAAAAATATCTCCAAAAGAACTAAAAATATCTTCAAAGTCCATTCCTCCCATATTTCCATTGCCCATATTTTGGAATTGATTATGTCCAAATCTATCATACTGAGCTTTTTTATTTTCATCAGATAACACAGAATATGCTTCCGCGGCTGCTTTAAACTTTGATTCAGCATCCTTATTCCCTGGATTTTTATCTGGATGATATTTCATCGCAATCCTTCTGTAGGCTCTTTTAATATCTGATTGAGAACTACTTTTCTCTACACCTAAAACATCATAATAATCACTCATTTATTTATTTCCTTTGCTAACCACAACTTTAGCATGTCTAATGATTTTATCATGATATAGATAACCTTTTTCATATTCCTCTATTATTATCCCTTCTTCTTTATTTGAATTTTTCTGAAGTAAGGCCTCATGAAGATTGGGATCAAATTCTTCATCAATTGAATTAATTTTCTTAATGGAATACTTTGATAAAATATTTTCAATTTTAGAATCTATCATACTCAAGGCTTCTAATATTAAATTATTATTTGCTGTTTCCTTTAGTTCTACAGTTCTATCTATATCATCAAACACTGGGAGTAAGTCTTTAATGAAATTAAATCCTTCGTATTTTTTTGTTTTATCTTTTTCAACTAGAGTCCTTCTCTGATAATTATCGAATTCAGCCAATAATTTTATATTTTTATCTTTTAATGATTCTAACTGAGTTGTCAGATTATCTATCAGTAATAAATTCTTATCATTTTTTTTATTACTCAATTTTTCTTTAGAAGTTTTTTTCTGTTTATTGTTTTTTTTGTCACTTTTTTTTGCTGTCATAATATGCTCCATCAAGATAGATATTTAGATACCGCTCTTTTGCTCCCAATTAATCCAAACATTATCCCTAGGCTAAAGTTTAATATAATAATAAGTTGAAAATTATAATCATTTGCTATAATTAATGGAATAAAAATATACTCCAGTAAATTTTTTAAAATTAATAGTGAAAAGATAGAGAATAATGAACCAATAATCCCTTGAAAAATTCCTTCCAGTAAGAATGGAATTCTTATGAAAAAATTTGTTGCTCCCATTAAACTCAAAATTTGGATATTCTCTTTCTTTGAATGGATCATTAATCTGGTTGTATTTGAAACTAAAATAATTGATATAACTACAATAGCAATTCCTATAATTGAAAATGCTGTCATTACTTTATTAAGGATACTATGAATTCGAATTAATATCTCTTTATTATATTGAATAGTATCAACACCCTCAATTTTACTTAAATTAGAAGACAATACAAGTAATGAATCTGGAGTTCTATTTTTATCTTTAATTAAAAATTGAGCGCTATATGGGAGTGGGTTTTCACCAAGAAGATTTTCAATATTACTGTTAAAATACTCTTTAAATTTATCTGATGATTTTTTTTTATTTACAAATTCTCCATCTAAAATCGCTGGATGCAAAATAATTTTATTATATATATTCTGAGCTGACTCAAGAGATAAATCATTATTAAAAAAAACATCTAACTCATATTCATTGGTAAAGGAACTACTGTAGTTAATAAATAATATATAGCTATAAAATGAAATACTAATAACAATCAGTGATATCCCAATAGTAATGCATGACAACAGCGCTGGAGTCCATGCATAATAGAATCCTCTAATACTCTCAATCAAAATGAATTTAATTTTAGATATCATTTAGAATCTGCTTTCCTTCATCTAATTCAATGAATCTTTTTTTTCTTGGTCGTATAAGAGGGAAATTATGAGTTGACATTAAAACGGCTGTACCTATTGAGGTTGTAAGTTCCTCTAAAAGATCAATTATTTCATCAGCGACGACAGGGTCTAAATTTCCAGTTGGTTCATCTGCTAATATAAGATCAGGAGATTTAACTAATGCCCTTGCAATTGAGACTCTTTGCCTCTGTCCCCCACTCAATTTAGAAGGTAAACTCTTGTATTTTTCTTCGATCCCAACTTTCTTTAACATTAAAAATACTTTATCTTTTATCAAGTTATTCTTCTCACCTGAAATTTCTAATGGTAGGGCCACATTATCGTATACAGTTCTATCTTCAAGTAATTTATAATCTTGAAATATCATACCAATGTCCCTTCTTAATTTGGGAATCTGTCTTTTCCTAATTTTTGATAAGTCATTTCCTTTGTATAATATTTTTCCTTTATTAATATTAACATCCATATATATACTTCTTAGTATGGTTGACTTCCCAGATCCTGTTGGACCCATTAAAAAAACAAATTCTCCTTTTTTTAATTGAAATGAAATATCAAAAATCCCAACTCCATCTTTATAGATTGCAGAAACCGCATCAAAATTTATAATATTATTATTTATACCCATGGCTATAAAGTTAAGTAAATAAACAAAGCATATAATAGTAAGAAAATAAATCCATGAATTTTGCTTATCATATTTTGAAATAGCAGAACTAAAGAAAGCAAGAATCCAGAAATTATTAAGAATAAATAAGGAACATATATGCTATTAAAATTAAGATATATATCATTGATTGCTAATGATGTTCCTAAAACTAAAAGAATATTAATAATATTAGATCCTAAAATATTTCCTATTACAAAATTAGGTTCATTCCTTCTAATCGCAACAATTGATGTGACCAGTTCAGGCACGCTTGTACCAAACGCTACTAATGAAACGGATATAACAATTTTAGGAATATCAAAAAATATAGCTATTGCAATTGATGAATTGATAAATAGGTCAGAACCAAACCCTAGTAAAATTATTCCAATAACGATATATGTAATATATTTGAAGCTAAATTCCTCTATGGAAGAGTCATCACCCTTTTTAATTCTATTCCCTTCCTTAAATTGACGGAACATATAAATGCAAAATAAACTTAAAAGAATTAATCCTGATATTAAATTTAGAAGCTGATAGACTAGTAAAATGCAAAGAAAGGCTGTGGATATAACCAAATAAATAAGGCCTTGTTTGATTGAATCAATTTTAATAGGAATTGATTTAAACAATACAATAACAGGTAAAACTAAAAATATATTAGCAATGTTAGATCCAACCACATTCCCAAGTACAATTTCTCCCTCTGATTTAATGCTTGCCATTACACTCACAACGAGCTCTGGTAAACTCGTTCCAAAAGCAATTATAGTTAATCCTATGACAACCGGAGAAATTCGAAGAGTGCGAGCAATTAAAGTTGAGTTGTCAATTAAGAGTGTAGATCCAAAAAAAATACCTAAAGAGCCTAATATGAAGTAGAAAAAATCCATTAATTATATAGTTTGTTAGCTAAAATATATTCATATACTCTAATATCAAGAAGTTTATTTACATCTTTAGATCCCTTGATTTTTTTTCTAATATATGATGAAGAGATATCCATTGAAAATTTATCTACGTAATTAAAATTAGCTGTTCCTCTATCTATTGAATCTCCAGGTCTTGAAATTACATGTAAATCTATATTATTAAGAATATACTCATGATTCTTCCAAAGCTCTATCTTATTATATTGGTCTGCACCAATAATCATATTTATTTTAAAATCATTTAATTTTTTTTCTAAATATTGAATAGTATCAACAGAAAAAGATGATTTATTTTTAGATTCATAATCTGTAATCAAAATTTTATTCTCATATTCTTTATTAATCATCAACTTAAGCATATTTTTTCTATGATTAAAAGACGCTTGGGGAAAATTTTCTTTTAATGGGGAACGATAAGAGGGACAAATAATAAATAAATCAGATAGCCCTATAAAATACTTAATAATTTCCTTATGTCCTAGATGAGGAGGATCAAAGGAGCCTCCAAACAAATAAAGATTCATCATACACTCACTTTATTTATATAATCTTATTTTATTCTTAAGCCAATTACTACTTTCACTGTAATTCGTTAAAAGTACTTTAGCTTCTTCTTCTTTGTTTATATCTAAAAATTTATTTTTATTAGCTTCATAGTATGAATTAGCATCATCTTTTTTATTTTGTAATAGATAGAAGAATATAATTGATATCCGTGATTCATCCGCAAACTCAGTATCATAATAATTATCAATCACATCATTGAAATATATAATAGCTGAATCAAATTCTTTTAATTTTAAATATAGTCTGCCTGTTTCATAAACTTTTTCAGCTTTCCTTGATCTTAGAATATTAATTAATTTTTCAGATTCTTCAAAATATTCAGAAGAAGGAAATTCATCAATAAAAAATTGGAGCTTCATAAATGCAAAATCATTATTTGTTTGATCTCTAGTGTGGGTAGTCGAAAGTTTAAAGTAACTTTTGCATATTTTATATTTTACGTATTCATTCTTTTCTTGATTGCTACTATAATTTAAAAAATTTTCGTAGCTGGAAATCGCCTCATCGTATTGTTCTAACTCAAAATAAGTTTCACCTTGATAATATCTAGCTTCAACGCCTAACTCTGATCCCCTATCATTTAAAAGGATATAGTTAAACTCATCTAAAGATCTAGTATGCTTTCCATTTTCAAAAAAAATTTTTCCTTTGCTCAATCTTTCAAATAACTCATTGTCCTGATTGGAAATATCAATTTCTGTTTTAGACGAACAAGATATTAAAATAGAAAAAGATAAGAAAATAATTTTAAAGAAAAGTTTCATAATTTAATTATAAGGTCAACTCTGACACCAATTGGATCTAGGTATCTTTTTTTATCATAAATTGTTGAAGAATTTAACATGACTTTACCTCCAAATTTACGTGCTAATATAAAAGCATCCAACATACTTATAAAGTGATTGAAATAGATACATGATAATGCGTATTCTGATATATTGGAGAACTGCTCTGCCTTATCATATGAATCTATGTAATTATTTTTTTTAGGTGATAAGGCTACTGTATAATTTTGCCCTGTTGTTTCAACAATGATATTATTTGTGTCTGCATCTGACCAACCTGAAAAAAATTCATTATACTTCCCTATGTTCTCATAAAAATGCTGATCTTTTATTATACTAATTGAATGCTCTTCATAAACATCCAATCCATTCTCGATATCATTAAGTAATTCAGAGTATATCTCTAAAAAATCATTGTCAGTCGTCCGTTTCATCTCACCGTTATAGGAGAATTGGACAAAATGGCTACTCTCTCCTATTTGAGTATATGAACCATTAGGGTCCATCCATATGTTCTCGTATGGGGTACCATGGAAATCATTGTAGCTACTAATCCAATTGACAAAATCCCAGTTATTATTTGCAAACTTTTTATATAGTCTTTTTTCATTGGTATGTTGCCCTCTAAAACTCAAATTAAATCCTATTGATAAAGTTTCTATCGCAAAAAAAGATAGTGCCCTAATCTTATGATTAAATATTTTTGTCTCTTTGTAGAGTTGATACTGTCCAAGCCCTGGTATGATTGCTGAATATAGTGGATATTTTAATGGAATACTCTCATCAGAATTTGAATTAAGATCTGTATTATTATCTAGATAGATACTTTGAGTAAACAATAATGAAAAAAATAATGTGATATAAACTATCTTCATTCCATAAACTCAAATAATAACTTTATATAATGTTTGTTTGAATATTCATTCTCAAATAAAGGCCTATGGATTTCATATGATAATGCAAATGGAAATGAATAAAACGATGAACCATTCAACCTTACCTCAAATCCATTAGAATAAAATAGATCTCCACATCCATCATTATTACAATTATCAGCCAGACCTGCTTGAAATGCATAATTAAAAGATAAATTTTGAATTAAAAGATTTAAAAATTTATAATTTTTCTCTAAAAAAACTGGGACTCGAATAGTATTTGTAAATAAACACAATTCTGTTCCTGATAATTTTTTATCATAAAAAGTGTATCCCCTAAGTCCGGTTAGACCACCACCAAAGTAATAGAAAAAGTCATCAATCTCTTTATTTGAAAGATAACCTAACTGAAGATTCTGATTTAAAGCAACTCTTCTTGATTTTATGATTGTAAAATTCTTCTTTAAATTTAAATTGAATCTATATGTATCATGATTAGAAAAAACTAAGTTTAAAGTTCCATAGTCCTCGCTCACTTCAAAAGAAGGGTCAAATTCATTTTTTTCAATTGAAAAATCAGTATTAATTTGATATCCATTTTGGGGAATCATATTAAATCCATATCTATAAGAATACTTTTTAAATTCATGGCCAAGAGTCAATTTATGACCTCTAAAGTAATCATAAGTAAGGTCAAATGGATAAGAGTTTTGAACCTCATCGTTATGTAATATCTGAGTAAATCCTTGAGAGTGAGCCGTATACTTTGAATAGTTATAATTAAATGAATAGTTGTGTCCTTTATAAGACATTTTTGAGCCCAAATCTGAAGAAAACATCATATAGGTGTCATCAGATCTGAATTTAATATTATCATAAATCTGTCCGCCAACAGATGTGGGACTATCCTCTCTATTTAAGTTTCTAGTTACCCAATAAAAATTAGCATATAATGTTGGATGGTATCGGTTCAGTTCAAATAGTAAGAAAATATCAAGATCATTGATAGTATTTCTTGATGCCCCGCCAAACAAAAAGTATTTGTCGAGTGGATCAGAGGCATAAAAATAGAATCCTGGCTTTATTGTGCCATAATCAAAAAGTATTCTTGGAAAAATAAACGGCGCTGATAGCTCTTGAGCATAGTCTTTAGTAGAGCCTCCTACTAATTTTGAAAAACTCATGCTATTATGTGTATATACATCATAATTTGCTTCTAGCTGATTATTATCTGATGGAATCTCTAAAAGAGCAATTTTATATTTTCCATTCTCTTATAGGCTATATAACACTTTGTTTCCAGAGAGTGAGGGCATGAATGCTCCTCCCGCAACATCTGATATGCTTAGTGCTTCCCCATCTTGAAGTAAATAAATGTTATACACTCCATTCATATCAGAAGCATAAACCATTCTATCTCCATCTGAATAAGGATCACGCTCATCCCAGACATCTTCCTTAATTGGATTTATCTCATTATTCTCAGTATATAATGTATATATATCTCTACCATGATTTTTAATTAACATGTCAAAAATGATGTTATTATTATTGTATGAAAGTGAAAATATTTTTTCTCCATTTGAATAGTTGGTGATTTGCTTGAACTCTATATTATCAAGGGAGTCTATATTGAAAGTAGCTTCAAATATATTTGATGTTCCATCTGATATCCCCACGGCTGCTATTCTATCTACTTGCTTATTTATCGATGGAGAAGTTAGTCTCATATCTATGGTTAATCGCTCTGGTTTATTTTTCTTCTTATTAGTAGATGATAAGTATAGATCATAAAATCTTGACCCATACTTATTAGGTTTTGATTTTTTAGAATAAATAACGGTGCTGTCATTAACCCAAATTGGACAGGAAAAAACCCCTGAATCAATTTTTTTAGTGCTTGAATCTGAAAAATTATATATATATAAATCTGTTTGCCCAAAATAATCTTTATTTGCATTGGATAGATATGCAAATTTTTTATCAGAAGGTGACCAGATTGGATGAATATTCGTTGTTCCATCTTCTATAATTACTTTTCCATTTAAATTATGCCCATTTTCTTTGGATATATACTTTAATGACATCTCTTTATACCAATCAGAGTAAATGCTCTTTAAAGATAGTCCTGTAGCTTTTTTTACAGCACTAGGAAATGAATATTGTAGTGGCCTCGATATATACTCACTAATATTATTCAAGATGGCATACCCAAATCTTTCTGTAAAATATTTAGATAGTGAATATCCCTGATTATAAATCTGCTCATTTCCAATTCCAGTTTTTCCAAAGCTATTTAATTGAGTCAATGTAAAAACAGTATTGTACTTAAAAGCATCTCTCAATATCATCTCTCTGTGGGTATCCCAAAAATCATAGTTAGCCTCATCAAACATCGTCTGAGCGACACCCTCTGCAAACCAGGCTGGGATAGTAATAGATGGAATGGCATATGATATTACTGAATTTGGATAGCCATAGAGAACATCCTTCCGTTTCTCATCTTCATAGCCCATCGATTGAATATACATCGCAGGGAAATGTCTATTGTGCTTTAGTGATGCTGCCAATTGAATGATATGTATGAATTCATGCGTAATAACATTTTTAATCCAATCATGAGATCCTCTTAAATCAAAATCAAGGGGATTCGCCCAGATCTCAATCTTGTTATCAAAAAAGAATGCAGAACCATTAGAAAAATCATCCGTATCTCTAATAATAATGTGTGTTTTCTGCTTTGGTCTATAGCTATACATTTCTGTGACTGGTGTATATACAAACTCAGCTATATCAAGGGCAGCTTTGGCGGTTCTTTCAGTACCATTGTGAAAATGAACTAAAAAATGTTCTGATTCTAAAGTCTTCCATGTAAGTTCAGGGTGATTTGATGCCCCCCAAATAGGTATAATCAGTAATAATATATTTATTATTTTTCTATTAATTTTATTCCCCTGTAATTAGAACCTTAATGATTTTAGAATCTTTTTGTTTACCATTTGAATACGCAATTAAATTGGCAAGATATACACCAGGGTTAATACCATTAGCATCCCAAATTATTTCATTATATTCATTTTGATATGTACTCGTATAATTAATTTTATCAACTAAAAATCCTGATGCACTATAAATTTTTATTTCAAGCTCATCAATAGAATTTATAAAACATCTAAATGTTGTAGTTCCATCATGTATTGGATTTGGATAATTATAAAATTCAGATACATTAGAGTTTGTATTTGTCTCACTCTGCATATGAATTGAAAATGGATTAACATCAGGCTGATTATTTGACAAGCCTCCAGGGTTTAACCAGTATCCATTGAATGCTTCAGGTTGACTGAATAATATCTTCCTTTTACCATCAACTAGAGCTATATAATCATTCCAATTTGGAATAACATAAAGTGAAGAGGAAAATTCTGATGGAATCCTATAAAGGAGCTCTCCATCGTATGATATAATTTGAATTTCTTCCTGGTTTCTTACTATTAACTCAGGATAATCATCATCTACCAGATTGGCAATCAATATATTGTTATGGAAATCACCTTCAATTGGAAAATTATTACAAGACGTTCCATTTTTATTAAAACACATAATCATTCCATCTGATAATTCTAAAATTTCATCTATCCCATCTTGATTAATATCGCCTATTGCTAATCTCAAATAATCAATTTCTCTAAATTCTTCAGGGATATCACTTAAATTCATAGAATCAATAAAATATCCTCTAGGTGTATAATCAACTAGCTCTAAACACTGACCTGATTCAAAATCATAGTAATAGCTGTTTAAGCATGTATTAATCGAAAGATCTGAACCAAGTACTGAAAAGTAATCTTCATCATATATACTTTCCTCTTGCAGTAGTGCTCCAGTTGAAAATATTATTTGCAGTTCATTGGCATCAGTGTTATCTATAATAATATATCCAATCATATTATTATTAGAATCAGTGAACAAACCTGATCCAACAACATTGAAATTAGTTGAATCAGAAATGGGCTCTGATATAAATAAATCCTGCTCAGGAATAAACATAAATCTCATTGAGGAGGAATCATCAAGATACTCAATATCATAGATATTCATATATGTTCTTGAACCCTCATTGCTGAATGAAGATGG
>CAZHKH010000050.1:0-10446 GCA_964532515.1 uncultured bacterium | reverse complement strand
CCTGTTAAGTTTGCGTTTGTAGTTACTGTGGCTGCGTTACCTGTACAGCTAGCTGAACTACCTGTTGTATTTTGGTTTAATGTTGCTACTCTTGCTGCTGCTAGAGTACCAGTACCTATATTATCTGCGTTAGTTGTATCTGTTGTTGCACTTGCTGCTAAACCATGACTTGCAATACTTGTTACTGCACCTGAGAGTTTAGAAGTTGCTATTGCTGCACTTCCAGAAACTTCATTATTTGTAATAGGTGTTGTTAAATTATTATTTGCTCTAATCCAATGATCTACAGTTGTTGGACTGTCTTGTTTTGCTATTATAGAATCTCCAGCTTGAACTGCTTCTGAGAAAAAGTTACCTGCTACTGAAACCACATAATGATCTCCCTTCTTTATACCTGCTATTGGACTTCCATCATCTAAGGATGGTGCATCTGTACTTGCGTTATAATCTCCCTTTAATGTTATATCTGATGCTATTTGTGATGCGATATAAGCTACTACTGATTGTTGTGTTGGAACTTTTGTATCTGAGTTTGAACCCATTGCATCTTCGTCTATTACAAATCCTATACCTGATGTACTTGAATCTGATACCATAACTGCACCTGCTGAGTCTACATTTGTTGCATCTGTTACATCTGCTGAAGCTTCAATGGCATTTAATTTTGAGTGATCTGCATCAGTGAATGTGTTTGAGTCACTGGCTGCTTCCACAGCAGTTGCTATATCTGAATTTGATAGTGTACCTTGAATACCTGATTCTGCTAAAGTTTGATTAATCCATGCTGAACCATTCCATTTTAATAATTCACCACTTGCTATGTTTGAAATTGTTACATCTCCTATATCTGAAACTGCGTTAACTACACCTCCACCATATCCATACCAATAGTTTCCTTTTCTAATTAGGATTGTTGGGCTTGTAGTTGAGAGTGTTTCATCTTGACCACCTACTGTTTGAATTTGTCCATCTGCACTAGGACTTCCAGTATGTGTTAAAGTGATTGTATCACCTGTATCTGCAAATAGATATATCAAATCATATTGATTTGTGTTTGTTAAAGCTAATTTATCTAAAACATCTGATGTACCTGATTCTGCTGCAACTATATGAACTGAGTCAGTTGGTGTTATAACACCACTAGATATAGTAAGTGTGGCATTTGTTGGAGAAAATCCCAAAAGACCTGCTTGACTCGGTGCTTCATTCCATTCATTTGAACCTACTGGTGATGTACCATCATCAGGGTATGACGAAGTGTTTACCTGTGTTGCGTGTTTACCATAACCATTACGTGCCATTATTCACTATCCTCCTCTTCTTTAACAGAGGTTAGTTTAAAATTAACTTGTTCAGGGAATTTGATTTTATCATTAAGACCTGATCTACCAGTATTTCTAAGGTTTATTCTTTCTAAGAGATTAAAGACCCCTTTCATGGTCATAGTCATTTTGACTACGTACCTGACATTGTATGGTTTACGTATAATGTTAGTGTATCTGTACTAGTTTTGTGGAAGCTTGCTGGATTTGCAAAGTTCCATCTTGTTAATAGTTTAGTTCCACTTGGTATTGTTTGTGCGTTTCCACTTGATGAAGTTACATCACCTGTTGCAACAATAGCTCCACCAGTAATTGCATTACCAGAGCCTGTATTGATTTGACCTGTTGTCCAAGTAAATTTGTAAGTTACAACATTTGCACCTTTACCTGTGTTGTCAGATTCACTATCGTTAGCCTTTGGATAACCAGATTCAACTGCTTGGACTGACCAAGAAGAAGTTGCTGTTCCAGTTAAAATTGGGTTACTAACTTGAGCAAAAGTATCATTCTTAAATGCGTTTGAACCATCAGAATCTGCACTTGAAGGGTTTTGTAAGACACAAGAACAAACATAAAAGTTTGGGCTTGGTGCTGAACCTGAACCTACATATGCTGATTGTTGAGCATAATAAATATCACCATCATCGGTGACTAAATTTCCACCGTACCACCAGTCTTTAGTTCCATCTGCGTGTTCAGCCACTAAACAGATATTGTGTTCTGGATTTGGATTCTTTGGTGGGTTTCCTTTTCCTTGTCTTAGACTAATCATACTGATATTCCTTCACAATTGTAGTATTTAAAGATTTTTAACCTAGTTCGTGTCAGTATTCTGATTATGAATACCAGCTATATCTTGAGTGATAGCCTTGAAATCATCCATGACATCATAGGCAAAATCGCCCAAATATACGACTGTTTGAGACCTTGGAAACTTATAGACTATTTTCTTAACAACATGACTCTCATTGTATAAATGTTTTCCCATGTGATCTATTGTGGTTCTCATGCCTATACCTAAACTATTCATCAATCTAGGAACTATAAGCGTAACATTTTTTTCGGATTTAGCCTTTGCACCAAGTAATCTTTGTACAAAATAAACCATGACACTTGTATCATCTATTTGAGGAACAAAGAATTTTCTAGCTCTTAAACCATGATTTGCTATTGATATATCATGTCTATCTGAATATTTTATACCTGATTTTGAAAAATCCAATATTTTTGTATGTATTCTTATTGTATCACTTGCAGATGAAGAAATATTACTACCCCAACTAATTTCACTATCTGAACTTACACTATAACCATCAGCAGCCCCAGCACTATCTGTTGCCCTTGTTTCATTTAATGCTACTTGATCACCACTTCCTATTTGTTGTGTTATTTTTTGTAGATAAAGAAACTTTTTATCTGATGCTTGATTAGATTCATCATAATATTTTTTTAAATCCCATTTTGAACCAACATTGCCTTTTGCATTTGCTGGCATTTCTAACACATCCTCTGTCACAAAATTTCTAAAGTAAACAGTTATATGATTATATATGTTAGAATCATCATATCCATCGTCTTCTATCCTATATCCATGATCGACAGAGAAATATGAATTGTTTTCAATATTACTGGATTCGAAAATCAACACTTTTCTTGGTAACATAAAAAATTGATCAGCACCATTATTATGAATAAGTTCATCACTATCAGATGTGCTTATATGTGCATCTTCTGTATGGTTGTATTGTTTACCACCCAACGCAGCCAAGATTCTTATAGTGTCAACAAACCTACCACCAGCATTATATCTAGCCATATTTCTTACATGAACTATTTGGTTTGTTGGTCTTCCAAGTCCAGTATCACTATCTAGAGAACCATCATCTTCATCATTTGGATTATTATATGAGAATAGAAATTTTATATCTTTACCTAAATGACCATTTGAAAGGCTTTCCCCTGTACTATCAATTTTATTTGTATTATAATTCAGAATTATATCTGCAACTATATTTTCCAATAACGTGTTTGTGTTTGATGCAAATCTGTACACTCCACTTTCACCTGATTGTTCAGAATTACCAGTAGTGAAAAAACTTCTATCCAATTCAGTCGATAATAATATTGAACTCCAACCTACAGCTTGAAGAACTAGAGTGCCTTTTCTATGAGTAATATCTGATATTTTACCAGCAAATTTCATTGTATGTTGTGGCAACATTCTTGTCCAAGTAACACTGGCATCATTACTGTTTAATTCCTCATTAAAACATCTTACAGAATATAGTTTACCCTTAAACTTATTTCCAGAAGAACTATCAGAACATAGATAAATATCCTTTGTAACATTACTTTCTTCCAATTTATAACTCGAAGAGTTATGTTGTACTATGCCTACACTACCACTGTTATCTACTGAAAGATAAGTTCTTTTGTATTTACTCTGATGTGAGTTATCATCAACTTTGTAAGCTCTAAGATATACAACTGCATTATCTGGAACAGCAAGATCAGAATCGTCACTTGTTTCTTGATTATCAGCAGAACTTCCATTCCAAGCACGTTGATAAATATAAGCATATGTTTGACCACTTACTCTTTTCAATCCTATTTCTATTCCAGCATGAGAATCAATTCTACTAAATATTATCATTTTGTCGCCTGACCAATCACTACCCTGTGGTGTTTTAATATGAAGTTGAATTTCTCTACCATCTTCAAAATCAATTGCATTTTTATTATTCTCATATTCACTTTGTTTACAACGTATGACTTGTGTAGAACCTGTACAATCAAGATATTTATGTCCTTGATATCTATTATTACCTGTTTCCAAACCATAATTTGGATCACTACTTGAATCTATTCTATGACCGTCAATGTTGTACCCACTTTCATCTCTGATATTATAGTAAAAATTCATTGCAAATGCTAATCTATCTATATTAACATCATCAGAGATAAATGCTATATTATCATCAGTTGTCATTGTATGACCACCATCAACTACAAATTTTCCATTATCAACTGCTCTACTTCCCTCTATATTCACTTCACCGTATTTTAAACGAAGTTCACTTCGTGCCACTTTGTAAGTATTTGACGTACCAACGGTTCTTTTCTCATGGATTAACTTGTATTTCAATTAAGCCACCACTACATTCTCAATTACGTTTGACCATTTATTTCCATTTGGATTGGTTGTTGATGTAGCAGCTACTCTAAAATCATAAGTTCCAGCCGAACCAACATCTACTGTTAATGTTTGGTTGGTTGCATCTGTTTGTGATTGTGAGTATGCAATATTACTAGTAGTTGCAAGAGTCCAAGAATCTGCACTAGATAACTTATATTTCACAGTGTAACCTGTTATTCCCTCATCAACACCAAAATATGTTGTCTTTATTTGAGGTATATCTGCTTTATGACCACTACTTGTGTTATCATTAGCTGTCAATATGGCAGAGTTATTAGTTTTGATAGGAGCGTCAGCTAATAATGCATCTTGTGATGAAGCAACATTACCATGTACAAATTGAAATGAACCATCCCAAACAACAGGTGATGTTCCACTAATAGCAAATGACATTTTCATTAAAGTTCCTTTTAAGACTATTGTATCTCCTATTGTTAAGACATAACTATCACTAACATCAACAGGTACAAAATGATCTTTGAAAATCAAAATCTGTTCCATTGCTGTGTCAGCAGCATTATATGGAGCTCCACCACTAAATGGTGTTGCATCTCTGTCTCTTATTTTCCAGCTTATGTTTGCAGTTGTTGTGTTACCTTCTACTTTGATAAGTATATTTTCCTTATCTTCCATCTGTGGTAAAGGCATTGGTGCTATTGGTGTGTTAAAGTCAACATTTATGTTTGTAATATTATCTGATGTGTATGTAACAGTTGAACCAGTTGCATCATTCGTATAAGCTAATGTGAAAGGAGTTACCATTATCTATACCTCGACTTTCCAGATTTTTGCATACCTTCTGCGACTCCATTGGTTACTTCATTAACATCTACATCACTGTGTACTTCACCAATATTTGTTGTAACTATAATTGTATCTCCACCAGCAGTTGTTTCTGTTGTTGTACCTTGACCTGTAATTGCTGAACCAGCATCCCAAATTTCTTCACCAAGTGTTTTTTCTGGAACTAAGAAACCACCAACATCATCTCCAAATGTTGCCATTGAACCTTCTCTCAGGGCTGCGTAAGCATCTGGGTTTAATGCTTTTACAGCTGTTAATCCTAATTCAGCTGCTAACATAGCCCAACCAGCTATTGGTATTGCTTTAGTACCAAATCTTGCTGCCCATTTTCCAGCCTGTGCCAATTTAGCTGCTGGTATCTTTCCTTTTATGTTCTTCCAATTAGCTTTCATTTTTTTCTTATTTTTACTCTTGTCTTTCTCTTCTGTATCTTCCAAGGCATTTGTTTCTGTACTTGGTGATCCACCACCTAACATTCCTTTGATTCCACCAAGAGCTTTACCTCCTAACCATGCTGCTCCAACAGTTCCACCAATAGCACCAGCTCCTATTCCTAATGCACCAGCTCCTACTGCTCCTTCTGTATTACCATCTCTGTCCCATCCGAATATGAAACCTAATACTTTTTCAGGGGTTATCTTTTCAAATGTAAATCCTAAGGCTGCGAATAATTCACTAAGGTCACCTGTTTTCATAAATTCTGCAAATCCTTCTCCAAGCATTGTTCCCAACTGTGCTAACATTGGATATGCTTCTTTAAAGAATGGCATTACAGTTGCTAACATCATCATTGCTATTGGTCTTAAGAAGAAACCAATAAAGTCACCAAATGGTCTTAATACCAAAGTAAATGCTAAGTTCATAACCTCTAACATCTTTTGCATCATTGGTGAAACTGATAATAATGTTTTCAACATACCGATAAATATACCCATACTTGCTGTACTGATTAAAATTCCAGTTTTATGTTTTGCAACGAAATCACCTAAGCCTTCGAAAGTTTTTGCAAATTTACTAGCAGCCCCACCTTTTGCTAATTCTTTACCATAACCTGATTCTTCCTCTTGTTTGATTAATTTTCTAATACCTGATAAATCTTGTTGTAAATCATTAATAAATCTTGCTTGTTTTTTCTTATCATCTCCAAACATACCTTGTTTATCTTCTTCTGCTTTTGCAATTTCTGAAAGCACGTTTTCTCTTCTACTTTTCAAATCAGTCAATCCTCTTTGTGTTTGTATAAGATTTACTGCATGACTAAATCCTCCACCAACAGCTTGCATTGGACTCATACCTGTCAATAAACTTTTAAACATACCAACAGATTGATTCATTTGGTCTAAAGAGTGTCTTAATCTAATGTGTCTTTCCACAGCCATGTCGTGTTCTTTCTGTATTCTTGCTTTTTCTTCTAATTGGAATCGTTTTAATTGGTCTTGATGTTTAATGAACTCTCTTTGCTTAGTAACCATGACTTCATCATGTCTTGCTCTTTCTTTACCATACTTTGTTTGATACTCTAATATTTTCTCATATTCATGATATTTTGATGCTATTTCTGTTATTTTTCTAAATTCTTTAGCTTTAGCATCTGTCAGAGTCTCTGTCATTTTTATTAACTTGTTAAGAACCTGTAAGATTTTCTTACTCATCTCATCTTCGATATTACCCATGATTTATATATTAGTTAGTAAGTATTAAAAGTTTTTCCTAACATTTCGTGAGTTCATCCAAGAAGCCGACTTACTATCCTCTAATGTACGCTTGTGTATATGGAACAACTTTTGAAGATATTCTAATGGTTGCTTATCAACTGTCTCTTTATCCCATGTGAATTCCTTAGCACAGAAATAATAGACTAAATATTGTGCTTCCTCTATTCCTCGAAACTCTGGAATGTGTGCATCCAGTCCTCGATATACTCTGCTAAAGGGTGGTATCTCAGCACCTCTCCGAGTATAGTTTTGACGACTTTAGCGTCCAACAACTTTAATGTTGTTTCGTCCCCTATCTTAAAGGGAGCTTTCTTTATCACTTTTACTAATAAGTTCATGCGATATAATTGTAAATTAATGCTTGGTTTTGTAACATCTGTTAAATCAACACTCTGACCTACCAAGTCTTCCATATCACCAAATGTAAGAGAATCTTCAAATTCTACAATAGCATCTTGGTTATTATACTTAATTTTAACCTGTTTTATTGCCATACAAGATTTTGTATGTAGTATTTAATAAGGGTTTATACTTGTGTTATCTTTGCTGTAAGTGCTTTGAATGGTAATTCTTGATAAACTACTTCAACTGGTTCTAAACCAGATACACTGTGTTCATCAAATGATAATCCATTTAATTCTATTGTTAGTGTTTTAGAACTATCTTGTGGGTTTGTGAATACTAGTTTTGCTGCTACTGGTGAGTTTGAACCAGAAGCATTTGCTTCTGCAATACCACCTTTTGCTGTTAGATTAGTTGAATCTGATGCTTGGTCTAATAGGTGTTGTAATAATGTAATGTCTTTGAATGTTGTTTGGAATCTACCTGTAATATCCAAAACTCTTCTGAAAGATTGTGTTGCATAGTGTGAACCTAATTTGTATAACAATTCTGCATTTTGGTTAAAGTTTATATCCACACTTTGAACTTCTGCAATAGGCTGTAATGCTGAACCATTCCACACACTTAATTCACCATGAGCAAATGTAAATGGTTTTCCAGATGCATTTATGCCTGTTTGTGTGGCTGTTCCACTTGTTGCGTGGGTTGTATTATTATCTTCTTTTCCAAATGTGATATCTAATGATGCATTTAGAGGTTCTCCTATTGATGTTGATATTCCTAATGTGTTAACTACACCACCAATTAATTTTCGTGTAACTAGAACTTTTGCTGTACTTGCTGTGTTTTGAGGTGTTTGTAATTGAACTTGAGTTGTTAATGATCTTCCTACTACTGGTGCTTGTCCTTCTTTTAATAATGCTGGATATTCAAAAGGTGTACTTCCGTTTGCATCTTCACCATAAATTGTTGCAAAAACTTCATGGCTTGTTCTAGTGTCCATAACAAATCCAATACCTAGTCTTCCTACCTGTTGTCCGTAGGCGTATGCTGTTGGTTCTCTTTGACCTAGTTTGTTAAAGTCTATTCTATTGGTGGTTAGAGATAATGAAGTTACTCTTGTATTTAGACCAAATGTCTTATTGGCTGTAACGGCTGTTCCATAAGCATTTGCTGCTTCTAAGCCATAGTGAACCGATGCTCCACCAGATGTATAAACTTCTGCCATAATATAAAAGGTTAACCTTACTATTTAAATATTATTAGGGGTCAGCCTTTCTGAGTGATAAAGTGAGTACATAACTGTACATATTCCTATATAGGTAGTTTTTACTGTATGAGGATATAACTCTCAAATCAGCATAGTTTGTGCCTGTTAAATTATCCTTAATAATTTGAGTTACTTTCTTAACTACTTCATTATGTCTTTTAATATCCCTATAAGTTCTAATCTCTAATTCCATAATCTGTTCATGCCAAAATGCCTGACCACCAATTCCAAAGTAATTTATTACTTCATTTTTTGGGTATATTATTAATTGGTCTTTTCTATCATCTACAAATCCAACACTTCTTTTTTCCCAAATAGCACTAACTGTTGGGGGTCTTATAGACGACCATTTCGTTTTAATTAGGTCTTTTATGATATCTACTGCATCATATGTTAAAGTTGCCATACTTAGTAAACACCTGATTGGTATTTATAATTAACGTCATATTTGAAATCTGTCCACTTATCCCCTCCTCCATATGAGCCTTCTGATGGTCTAGAATACTTGGTATGCTCATTCCATTGATGGTCATTCATATCGGCTGGTTTTCTTCCAACATACCATATTTTTCTACTAATCATGTATGCCAAAGAATCAACCAAAAGCCTTCTGGTAGTTTGAGGATTTCTTCTTCTGTTTCTCATTAAAGACACCATATCTGCAAAATTTTTATCAACACTCATCATTTGTGAAAAACCCAATGTTTCTCTTCTTTCATAATATTTTTCCATGACTTCATCATCACTCATTTCACTGACAATTTTATCATTAACCCAAGTTTTCATAAATGATATGTTTGTTTTTACTCTATTTGGATAAATTCTATCACTCATTGTTTCTGGTAAAGCAAGGACACTTGAATCATCTCTTAAAGCTAATAATCTTGGATCAGTTTTTGGTGGAGGTAATCTTCTCTCTCCTTTAAAAAAAGCCATCCATTGATCATCTGGTTCTAACATTCTACCTTGCTGTTGTACCAATGCTACTGCAATATCATTTTCTTCGTCAGTGTTTGATTCTGCTAATTTGAAATTATCTACACCTTTTGGTAATGGTGCTTTTTTTGTTATGTCGCTTGGCTTTGCATCCCTATTCTCAATTATTTCTTTAACATTTTCTTCATTTTCTTCAACATTCTTTCCCTTGAACTGTGTATCTTGTGTTCCATTTAAGTCTCTAACTCTCTTATTTGATTTGAAAGTTTTTAAAAGTTTTAACTTTAGCAGTATCTGTTTACCCTTTGCAAGAAAATCAACAATCGGCATTATGGTGATATCACATAAACTTCTCGTCTATTTCTGATACAGTTTTCTATATCATCTTGCCAAATTCTTTTTGATTCACTTGGTGAGTTTATTCCACCTGTTGGCAATTCATCCATACGGAAACTAGAGTTTAATATTTCTATGGCTGTCATTTTAATAACTGCATCAGAAATATCTAAAGGAACTGTTGTGTCACCAGCAAACTCTTCTCCACCATATCTGTAAGTTACTCTAACTCTGTTTTTACGTAAAATTGAAAATAAGAAACCTCTTAAATGAATTGAACCTCTTTCATATTCAGCATCATACCATTGACCATTAGTTACAATGTTTTCCCAAGTTGCACTAGCTCCTTGCCAAATTTCAACTTTATCTCCTTGACTTGCATCAAGTTCATAAATTCTTCTATGTCTTAGAAATATAGGTGTACCCCAACCAAATGTATATAATAATGGTAAACTGTGAATTTCTCTTGTTACTGTCCTTTTTCTCCAAGTATGACCTGTTCTACGTTCAAATTCTGATTCTTTC
>CAZHKH010000049.1:0-10595 GCA_964532515.1 uncultured bacterium | reverse complement strand
AGTAAACAAACGATAATAGCATAATAAATTGTACAATATATCTGTGCATAAATAAGTCTCCTGAAATTATGAATTTATGTGTCCTTAGTATTTTAAGAATTCATTGGTATTTATTGAATACATTTTACATCTTGTTACAACGGAAAAAAAGAAAATATATTGAATTAAATTGTACCTTCGGCCTTTTGCGTCTCTTCTGTTTTTATAATTGAATTATGTTTGATTTTTCTAGCTAAATCTTCACCCAAACACTGATTTAATTTTGTCCAGAAGGCAGTATTTTTTACTTTCAACCTTCTCAATTCTTCTTGATCCCACTCTATATAATATAGTTTGGATTTAGCATCAACATTTGCGGAAGCTGGCTCTCTTGTAATAAAACTTATCTCACCAACAAATTCTGGGCGATGTAGTGTAGCAATCACCCTACTATCTCTTGATACCGCAGCCGTCCCTGATAGTATTAAGAATAAACTTTTTTGATATTCTCCCTCATTTATCAGCGTAATGTCAGTTACATCTTTTTGTTTACCTAGACTCCAAAAATATAAAAACTCTCGATGAGTCATATCCGAAAATTTAGTTCTATATATATCTTGAATATCATCGGGAAGTTTAACGGGGCTTCTTTCCTTTATTAATTTTACTACCTGGATAAGGTTTGTAGCTAGAAACAATCCATTCCAAATAGCAATATCAGGATTATCATTAAAGCCAAATTGATATATAACCTGCAGAAAACATGCAAAGCTTAGAACTATTCTTAAAAAAAGAACATCCTTGATAGATAGCGCAACAAATGTTATTAAATAGGCAAGATGTATGATGATATCATAGTTGTTCATATTAACTATTATTACTATTTTTCTGGAAGGATATCATCTATACTATTTTCTATACCATCTTTCACTTTTGTAATCACCTGTTCCACTCCCTCTTTGGCTTCTTCAATCGACTCTTTGGCTTCTTCAATCGACTCTCCAGTGAAATAGAGATACCCTATATATAGGATAACTAATGCCAACACATAGATAGCTACTTTTATTAACTTTTTCAAAAAACTAAAAATTAATAATCCAGATAAGATGACAGCAATAACTAGATATATTGGGTCGGCATAGAGGGTGGCTACTATATCATTAATTAAATTTTCTAATGTTTCAATCATAGGCTAATTTATTATTAATATCATTTTTAGTGAACTATTATTTTAGGAAAGAATTATGTTTACAATTTGCACAACATCCAAAATATTTACAACGTTATCACTATTTAAATCAGCTGCAATCAATTGAACATCTGTTGGATCAAGAACACCTAAAATTATATTGACAATCAGCACAACATCTAAAACATCAATCGAACTGTCAAAATTTATATCTCCTATCATAATATCTTCACCAATAAGCTGTTCAATAACATAGAGCATCCACTCAAAATCAATTTCATTATTTGCATATTGGATAATTCCTTCTTGATCTATAATAAAGTCTCTTGGATAAGGAGAACCATCGTTTGGCATATAATAGTCATCATACGTGTCGCCACCCTGTACTCCCCCATTGCTCCCTGGATCAAATAGTATTGGATAGGTAATAGAATTTTCTTCTACAAAGCTAGATATTTGATTTTGACTATTTGTATTAATAATACCAACAGTAATCACATCATCCTGGTTGTATTCTTGCCATATAGAAGTTTCAATATCCGATAACTCCGGACTGCATACTGGTCAGTTTGGAGAAAAGAATGCCATCACTACAACACTGCCAAGATGATCTGAAAGTTGAAAATTCCCATTGCCATTTGCAACAATATCTAAATTGAAATCTGGTGCCTGCTGGCCGACATTCGCTCCATTAATATTACCATTTGTTTCACATATGATTTCTGCTTCATCGTCATCATTAGAAAAAATACGATATGAGCCAGAAGCATTGTTGGCGTTTGCAGAGTATGTGATCTCAACTGATTGACTTTCTCCTGGAGAAAGCTGTGATAGAGGATTTTCTACAACAAATTCAGAGTTTGTTGTATAGTTATTTGAAATTATCAAATCACTGTTACCATTATTAACTACATCAACGATCATAGAAGAGGATGTCCCATTTTCTATATATGGATAGTTTAGTTCATAGGTAGACAAGTCTATATCTGGGCCCTCTATTTCTCCAAACTCAAAAGCCTGTACTGAAGCCCACTCAGCTGAATATATATAGTTATCTTTTACTGCAATCGCCATGGTCCTTCGTGTGGTATTTTTATATCCTATCAAATCAAGAGATGTAATCCAATCTGACCAATCAGTCTCATCTATATTTAGCTCTAGCACCTCAACATCATCCCAATCGGATACAGCAATTTTATTTCCATCAAATACCTCTAATCGATTCGCCATTGCTGATGTGTTATATGTAGCTACAATCTGAGGAGTTGCGTTAAACATAAGATTAATTGCGACTACCCCATCAGAGCCAAGCGCTGCATATAGATATTCACTATTACTATCTATCGCTATATCCTTTATTGCGTTGGATAGTTCTAAAGATGCCATTAAATCATATTCATAAGAATTTTCAAAATTATAATAGAACAAAAGGTTTGAGTTGTCAGCTATATACATATAATAATCATCCACATCCACTGCCCATGCATTTTCTGTGTTAATTGTTGATATATAATCTGGGTTCGATGGATTTGATATATCATATAATAACACTCCATCCTCATGAGCAGCCACAACAAGCAAATCATCATGAATATCTAAATTCTCTAATATTAAGTTATTGGTCCCTGAGATATATCCTAAACTTTGAGGATTTGATGGATTTGAAATATCTATTATTGCAACACCATTTTTTGTTGTTACATATGCATGTTCATCAGCTGCTCTAATACAATTTGGTTTAGAGCCGCCACCTCCTCCGCTAGATAAATTAAAAGAGGTTAAATGATTAAGATTTTCTGGTGTTGAAATATCATAAAATTCGATACCGCCTATCATACCAGTTACAATTAAAATATCACCTATTACTTCAGCGTCAAGGATATGAGTGGCAGAGGGATTATGATAATCGTGCAGACTTAAATTTAAGCTAAACAAAAAACTTATATATGATAAGAGTAATATTTTTTTCATATGAATAGAAAAACTAATTTTTATATTGTCCTTAATTTAAAAAATAATCACGTTTAAATATAAAAAATAATGTAAATGATTGTAAGTTTATGTATGGATTATTACAGATATAATTTAATTCCTATATTTTTATTGTTGAGTTTCTGCTTATCTGAAAGAGGTGATATAATATCAACACAAATAGTATCCACAAGAGACATTGATAATAATCAGATTTATATTGAAAATGAACTTAGTGTACTAGCATCAGATGATTTTTTTAATTTAACTGTTGAGTATGGATACTGGATGTATAATATTGTATATGAAACAATTGATAAGCATGGAAATCCAACTCAGGCATCAGGTGTAATAGCATTTCCAAGAAGTGACTGGCCCAATCAAAAAAATCAAGCCTATCCAATACTAAGTTACCAACATGGGACTGTTGTTGAAAAAGATGCTGTAACATCTCAATCTGGAATTTGGATATTGCCTGCCCTAATAGCTGGATATGGATATGTATACCTAGAGGCAGATTATCTTGGTTTAGGTATCTCAGATGGATTGCACCCCTATCAAATAAAAGAACCTTATGGAACTGATGTTGTTGATTTAATTCGTGCAGCCGATCAATTTTCTAATATTAATGATGATTTTCAAATTAATAGTCAGCTTTTTTTAGCTGGATATTCAGAAGGTGGCTATGCAACCATGGCTACACACCAAATTATTGAAAGAGACTACTCTGAAGAAATTGATATAACAGCTTCATTCCCTATGGCAGGTGCTTATGATATGTCTGGAATAATGACAGATGTTATGCTTGATTATACTCCCTATGGAGAGCCTTATTATTTTCCATATGTTTTATTTTCATACTGTGATAGTTATCAAAATTTGCTAGCACCAGTAGAAAACTATCTGCTACCAGAGTATGCTTCTATCTTGCCTGAATTATTTGATGGAACTCACTCTGGTGCTGAAATAAATGAAGTAATGCCTAGCGTTCCAATTACAATTATGAAACCAGATTCAATTTCTACTTTTGAAGAAAATCTAACTCACCCTTTGAGAGTAGCATTAGAAGAGAATGATCTCTATAACTGGACTCCTGAGGCAACTATGCATATAATTCATGGTATCGCTGATGAGCTGGTTCCTTTCGAGAATGCTCAGCTTGCTTACGATACTTTTCTTAGTAATGGCGCCAACGATGTAAGCCTTGTTCCTATACCTGAATCTTTTGGTGGCCATCAAGACGCAGCTCCATTTGCTCTGCTCGGAGCATTTGAATTAGCTCAGGAATTAAAAATCATTAATGAGCTTGGTGATTTTAATCAGGATGGAATTTTAGATGTTTTAGATGTTCTTGGAATTATTAATTATATAATTCAAAATGAAAGTGATAACTACTATGTCTGGGCATCTGACCTCAATGAAGATAATAATATTGATATCCTAGATATTATTGATTTAATTAATACTATACTAAACAGCTAATGAGGAGAATCTAGTGTATATCTCAATTGGAATAATATTTGGCATCATTATAATTATAGCAATGATGTACAACGGCCTAATAAATAAAAAAAATCAAGTTGAAAATGCATTTGGTGGTATGGATGCTCAACTTAAAAAGAGATATGACCTGATACCCAATTTAGTTAGCAGCGTTCAAACATATATGAAGCATGAAGCCGATACACTTACTCAGATAACTGATCTTAGAACAAAAGCTCTTTCTGGTGATATTACAGATGATCAAAAAGTTGATTTAGATAATATGATTACATCTAAATTAGGTGGAATTATGGTTGCTGTTGAAAACTATCCTGACCTTAAAGCTTCTGAGAACTTCAATCAATTACAAAGAAGTCTAAACGAAGTTGAAGAGCAAATATCCGCCTCAAGAAGAGCGTATAATGCAACAGTCACTTCTTACAATAATAGCGTTGAAATGTTTCCCACAAATATAATTGCAGGCATGATGAGCATGAAGCACAAAAACGTATTTGAGATTCCTGATAGTGAGCGAGAGAATGTTGATGTGGGAGAATTATTTAATAAGCAATAATCGTTCAATATTAAATAATGTCAAAAAATACTAATCTAGAACATCTATATAATACAGAACTCAAGCCGCATCTATCTGGATTAGATAATCAAAGAATTCAAATAATTAGTAGAATTAAGAGCTATGCTTTATTTTCAATTCTTCCTTTAGCCTTAGCCTTCTACTTTACAATTAATTTTCAAAATCCTCTCCCTATTATTGGTGTTCTTGCTATTTTTATCTTAATACTATTCTTTAAAATAAATCCACTATGGAAAGAATATAGAGGTCAATTTAAAGAACAAGTAATAAGAGAAATCATTAATTTTATTGATAATTCTTTAAACTATCACCCCACAGACAAAATAACTCGAGATGAATTTATGAAATGTGGGATTTTTAGAACGCATATTGATAGATATACTGGTGATGATTTTGTTGAAGGTAAAATAAAATCAACTCAAATGGAATTTTCTGAAGTTCACGCAGAATATAAAACAACAACCGTTGATAGTAAGGGACGAACTACAACCCATTGGCATACAATCTTCAAGGGGCTTTTATTTAGTGCAGATTTTAATAAAGAATTTAATGTTAAAACCTATGTGCTTAAAGATACTGCTGAAAAAATGTTTGGATTCCTAGGCACAAAACTTCAAAAAATGAATAAATCTCGTGGAGAACTAGTAAAATTAGAAAATACTGAGTTTGAATCTGAATTTGCAGTGTATTCAGATGACCAAATTGAATCAAGATATATCCTCTCCCCATCTTTAATGGAAAAAATCTTATCATTTAAAAAACAAACAAATAAAAATATCCAATTATCATTTGTAGATCGCAGGCTGTACGTTGCTATTCCTTACAGCAAAGCTTTGTTTGAACCCAGATTATTTGGTGATATGATTAATTTTTCAGATATACAGGAATATCATGATGATCTTAATCTAGTGATAAGTATTGCAGAGACACTTAATCTCAATACAAGAATTTGGACAAAAAAATAATTTAATATTACTTCTAAATAGTCTAAATATTTAAGCTTGCCACATATGTGAGCATTTATGACATTGAGTTGGCTCTTTATCTACTAATAATGCAATTAATCCAATAGGGAAAAAACAAATTGCAACAATGATCTGCCAAGCTTTAAAGCCACCTTTTTTACATGGGGTATCACATTTAGGGCACGTAAGTAAAGCCATACTAACTCCTCCTAGAGATTTATTATTTTAATAAAGTATGAATAGAACAATACAAATATAACAATATTACTTAAATATTTTGATATTTTTATAATAGAAATCGAATAATTATTATTTAAAATAGCAATAACTCTTAATGGGATTTGAATAATAATAATAATGAATATAAATAGTGGGGCTAAACTTATGTTTTTCATTGTTTTTACCTCAATAATGCCGATTGTTATTTCGCATCCTGGGCAAGGCACTTCTAAAATATAATCCATTAAGCAAAAATGAGAAATTATATTAACTACTGATATGCCCCCACCAAAAATAAAAGCAATAATAAGTATATTAGAAAATAGAATATTGTAGTGAATTTTTAAAGCATCATCATTTGTAATTTTATTTAAAATGTATTTTGGGATAAAAGAGAATTCCATTTCTAAATAATTATTTTACTCCAGATACTATTAATGTGCCCGCAGATTTTTCAGTAGCTCCAAATTGCTCATAATATATATTTTTTAATCCATTTGATTTATAGATATCTAACCACCCATCAATGCTAAGTGTTTTCATTTTCACTTTCAGGTCATTTGGCCATGATAAGCTATCAGTATTCTCCTGGTAATGATCTATCCCAACAATAAATACAGCGCCATCATTTGCTGCATATTTAATAATATTATTTATTACTTTTTCTGGATTATTAAGGTAATACATGAATTCCATTGACATTAATAAGTCAAATGTTTTGTCTGACCTCCAATCATTGATGTCAATACAAGAATAATTACCATCAGGATCAATTTTCTTTGCCTTTTCAATCATTAGGGGAGCTCCATCAACGCCTAAGGATACATCGAGTGATAACCTAGAGTTGACTTTTCTTAGCATCCATCCATTCCCACAACCAAGATCAATCATAGACTTTATATGCTCTATATCATATTGATTACATAAAATATCTATCATCCTATCTACAGATGCAGCGTGGCCATTTTCCATACCCCTATCTTTTCCTATCTTAGCCCAAGCATTAAACTCATCAATTGCTGTTTTAATTTTCATTGTCATCTTTCCTTGAATGTTCTTTTGCCAATTCTATAAAATCAATTATCTCTTTTCTCTTTATTTCAAGATCTTCAATAATATCACTTCTTTTTGAAAAAATTCTAAATAGCCTATATTGCTTTAAGTATGAGACAATATTATTATGATAATTAAGAGCAAAGTTGCCTGTTGGAATCAACGAAGCAAAATATATAAATGAGTAGAGAGGATTGTTGGTGAAGTAGTAAAACAATGATACTTGAATTAAATAAAACAAAGAAAAAATAGCTCCGCCAATAAAAAACTTATATTGTCCTATCTCTACCTCATCAATACTTTTTGTATATACTTCAGCTGCAGATATCTTGTAAGGCATAATATTATTGATTAATCCATAAAAATAAATGGGATACTGTAAAATAAACCAAATTGCTTTCAAAGGTTTCTCCGGTAATATTTTTGGTTTTTTACCTCTCTTAGATAGAATGAATCTATCATCTAACTTAAGCTTTTCAAGAAATCTCATGTATTTGGTTGTCATCTGAATAAAATTATCTTTAAGGTCAGGGTTATCTTCAAGATAGGATTCTACAATATCAATTATCTCTTTTGAGATAGCAAAATCATCGTAGTCCTTTTTCTTTCCCAATGAATTTTTTAGAAATAATTCATTTTTATAAATAATCTCAAGGTATCCAATAGTATCATCAAGATCAATAAAACTTAAATTTGTTGTTAGAGTTAATAATGATTCCTCAATATCATGTGTAATCTCATCAACAGAAGAATGAAAATCATTTTGTTTGTCTTTATAATCAGATAAAGATATTGGATCACCATACTGAATATATACTTCACTTTTAAATCTAGAGGGATCAGAATAGTTAATGCCTATTGGAATTATTTTAAGATTTAATTCAAAATTATTTTTGATTTCTGCATTTAAAGCGATCCTCGCTGCTCCTGTTTTTATTTTAAATAGAGCTCTAGTTGCTACAGATATTCCTTCTGGAAATAAAACTAAACATTTTCCATCTTCAAACAGCTCATACGCCGATTCAAACGTATCTTTATTTTTAGAAGTTAGCTTTGGGTCATCCTGCCTTCTATAGACTGGAATTGCTCCTGCCTTTCTAAAAACCCAGTTCTGAATTTTGTTTAAAAAAAGAGTATGTTTTGCTAGAAAATAGGTATTTCTATTGCAAGAATATCGAACCATCCCAGGGTCAAGTATCATATTACTATGATTTGCGACAAAAATCAGTGGGCCTGAAGTTGGGACTTTATGTTGATTTTTAATTACAACTCTACCAAAAAACAATTTTGCACATATAAAGGATAAAAAATATGCTATCCCTTTAAATATCATGCTAAATATATTATTTGATTTAATGTAAATCTCCCTCTAAAATTTATTTATTAAAGAATTTTGATATAATATTTATTATCATCGTAAAAAAAACACTCACTATAATCATACTTGTTAGAGGCATATAAAAATGGAAGTTTTTTGTTTTATATGAGATATCTCCAAATAAATTTCCAAACCAGCCTGTATAAGATTTTAAATAAGAAAAAGAAATTCCTAATAAAATGAAAATTATTCCAACTATTATAAGTGTTTTACCAAGATTCATACTTAAATTTACAAATAATAAATAATATTCAATGATTCCATTTATAAATTTTAAAGATAATACTAATATAGAATGTGAGTTTATTCACGCAAATGGGTTTCCACCATTTGCATATCAATCGCTATTAAATCTATTATCAAATAATTTTAATATAAATGCTATGCTTCTTCGTCCTCACTGGAAAGATGATTCTGGAATTAAATATTTTAATAGCTGGGATTTATTTTTAGAAGATTTTGAAGATTATGCAAAAGAAAATAATATTAATAATGCACATGGAGTTGGCCATTCAATAGGCGGAAATTTACTCTTAAGAGCATCTATAAATAATAAAAATCTATTTAAATCAATAGTTCTTCTTGATCCAACAATTTTTATTCCCCCCATTGTGTATCTATGGAAATTTATTAGCTATATACCCTATTTGAAATCAAATTTTCCTTTAGCTAAATCTGCTAGAAATAGAAGAAATATATTTAATAATAAAAATGAGATTATAAAATCATATCAAAGTAAAGAAATTTTCAAAAGAATTCCAATAAAACAACTTGAAGAATATATTGATTCTATTTTTACATATAATCAAATCAGTAAAAAACTTAAACTTAATTATGCCAGAGAATGGGAAGAAAAAATATATTTAAAATCACTTTTAAAGGATATTAATATATGGAAGAATATAGATAAACTTGAAATCCCAACATTGATAATAACCCCAGAATTCAATCCTGTATTTAGAGCCTCTGCATCAAAAAAAATATTATCAAACAAGCATATAGTTGTAAAAGAAATTAAAAATACAACCCACCTTTTCCCACTTGAAAAGCCAGAAGAAACCTCTCGGCTAATACAAAATTTTCTATTAAAATAACCTCCTTTTTATACTTTTAATTTTTTATTTATGGAACATTTAAAAAAAATGAATGTTAAAAGTTTATAACTAATTAGGAGTAAATAAATTATGAAAGAATCGTTAGTAGGATTAACCACCATAGCAATACTATTTGGATTAGTTTGGCTTTCACAGGGTGATATTTATACCGCAAAAAATAATATAGAAAAATATGAAAATTACAAAGAAAAGGAAGTCGAAAATGAAGCAGTTGAAGTTGTGGAAGAATCGCCTATTTCTGAAGAGGAAGTTCAGGATATTTATGTAGAAGAAAAAACTACAGCAGAGTATATAGATCCATGTGGTATATGTAAAAATATTAATGATGTTGATATTAATGCAAATTATAATGAAGCATATACAAACATGTATGATAATTTCACATTTAGTGAGGCATTTAAATTATGTAGACAATGTCAAGGAAATGATGGGATTTTTTACTGGAAAGATAATTTGTATTTAACAAAAATTAAGCAAAAAGAAATAAATGTCGTCGAAAAAGAGATTACTGAACCCAAAACCCCTCCAACAAAAACACACGAAACAGTAAACTCTAAATAAGAAAGAAAGGTAAGGGGTGGATTTTATATTCACCCCTTTAACTTTTACCTTACAATCGCAAATTTTCCTATATGACTACACTCTGTTT
>CAZHKH010000048.1:9425-10865 GCA_964532515.1 uncultured bacterium | reverse complement strand
ATGAAAAGGGATACAAAGTTGACAAAAAATATATTACTACAGATGAAGCAATAAAAAGTTTAGGAAATTATTCTGCTATAATTGATTTTGGAGATGAAATCACTGCGAAAGTAAAATTAAAAGTTAATGCTGAATAATTTATATGTATGCACAAGTAGTTTTTTCAATAGCTAGTTTTAAATCATTTACATATAAAATTCCAAATGCGTTAATCTCAAAGATATCTCCAGGCGTTGCGGTTAATGCATCATTTAAAAACACATTACATTTAGGGTATATTGTATCCACATCTAAGCATTCTTCTTACAAGGGTATGATTAATGAAATTGATTCTATCTATAAAGGGCAGCCTAATATTCCCAAAGATTTATGGCAAACAATTTTATGGATGTCTCATTACTATGTTGCGCCAATTGGTTTATGCATAAAAACTGCGCTTCCCAACCTTTATTATAAAGACTATAACGCAAAAAAAATTTTATACATCGAATTAAATCATAATGTTGCATCAAAATTTGATATATCTACACTGTCAAAAAATCAAAAAATTATTATAAAACATTTAATGGGATTCAAGGACCCTGTCTTAGCTAGTACAATGAAAGATAAGACTTCTAATCTTTATTACACAATTGATGCGTTACACAAAAAAAATATAATCAAAAAAATATTTTTAGATTCAGATAATCCAGTTGAAATAGAATCCATGAAACACATTACTTTATCAAAAAAACAAACTGATATTTTTAATAAAATTTTCCCATCAATTAAAAAATCTTTAAATAATAATTTTCTTATTCATGGTATCCCAGGGAGTGGTAAAACAGAAGTTTATGTTAAATTAGCACAAGAGGCTATTTCTATAGGTAAATGTGTAATGGTATTAATTCCAGAAATCATTCTTACCACTCAAATGAAAGATAGATTTATAAAATATTTTGGCTCTAATATAGCAATGTGGCATAGTAAAATGACAAGAAAGGAAAAACAACAAACTATTAAAAAAATATTATCAGGAGAATATCAAATCATCATTGGAGCACGAAGTAGCATATTCTCTCCACTGCCTAATATAGGCTTGATTGTCATAGATGAGGAGCAAGATAGTTCATATAAGCAGGAATCCCCAAAACCCTATTATAATGCAAGAGATATTGCTTTGGTACGAGCAAAGTATGCAGAATGTCCAGTGGTATTAACTAGTGCAACACCCTCAATGGAAACATACTATAATACAATTATTGGTAAATCTAAACATCTTCCATTGAATGAAAGATATTTTAAATCTAAGGAACCAATTGTAAGCATTGTTGATATGATGAAATTTATTGATTGCGATGAGAATAAAATTATTAGCCCAGAGCTTATGGATGCTATTCAATCTACACTCAAGAGTAAAAAACAAATTATTCTATTAAATAATAGACGAGGATATGCCAG
>CAZHKH010000048.1:0-9325 GCA_964532515.1 uncultured bacterium | reverse complement strand
ATTAATGCAGACTATGGGATGTTTACACCAGATTTTAGATCTGGAGAAAAAGTATTCCAGATTATATCACAAGTGATTGGACGATCTGGTCGGCGAGATGAGCAGGGGATTGCAATTATTCAGACCTATAATCCCAATGATTTAAATTTATTAAATGCCATAAAATCTAATTTTAAAACATTTTATGGATCAAACTTAGCCGAACGAAATGAACTACAATACCCTCCTTTTTATAGATTATGTAGATTGATTTTTAGTGGTGATGATATTAATAAGGTTAATCAAATGGCAATGGACATAACCAAAATATTTTCTAATAATAAATCTTTTAAGGTATTAGGACCATCAGAGGCACCAATATCAAAAATTAAAAACAAATGGAGAGTAAATTCATTAATTGCGGCCTCAAAAGACGATCCATTTGAAATTCAAAATTTTTTTGAAAATAAAATTGGAACACATGCACTTGAGAAACAATATAAAAATGTGAATATTAAATTGGATATTGATCCTTTAAATATGTTATAATTAATTATGTTGCGTCTTTTACTACTATGCATGCTTTCTTTTGGATATACCAATCAGATCAATAATGTATCTGGGAATATCGAACAATTTTCATTAATGAATGGAAACTCCTTTATTCATAATATCGTTAATGATATAGATACTAATCTATATAGTATCTCGTTTATTCAATATCCTGGTCACATTTCTTCAGGGCAACTTTTATATCTTGAAAAATATAAACAATATTTTATCCAATCTAAAATTTCAACCATTAATTATGGTCTTCTTCGTGATAATGATAATGAATTTAGTGCATCAGATTACATGATTCAAATTGCTATTATTAAGCAACATTCAAATAATTTTATGGTTGGCTCATCAGTTGGGTATGCCAAATCACATATTGCTCATTATACTTCCTCCCAGTTAATTCAGGATATTGGATTTAGTTATTCTTATTTTAATGATCTAGTAATCATTGGTTTTTCTATAGAGAATATGACGCATATCATTAATGAATATTCTAATATGACTTCACAGTACACCCATTATAATAATCTTAGCTGTCAATTGAATCCACGATATATCAATGCCAGTTTATTTATAAATTATATTTCATCAAGCATTAATCATTCAGAGCTCGTTATGTCTGTACGTGGTAGTATTAATAATCAATTTCATATTTTTGCAGGGAAATCATTGTATTTCTCTGATCATTCAATGAATGATATATATCAATTTTATGATAATGTTTCTTTGGGCATTGGAGTAAAAATTCCAAAATACAAATTTAATTTTGGGATACAGTATCTTGGAGATATAGGGGTAGTGCTAGGTTCATCATTATCCGTATATACTAAATAATTTGTAATTTTTTTCCGCACTCTTCAAACGCATTAATAGCCCTATCAATCTGCTCAAGTGAATGGCCCGCACTTATCTGAACACGAATACGTGCTTCATTTTTAGGTACAACAGGAAATGAAAATCCTACTACATATATACCCTTTTCAAGCATTAACTGAGATAAATTTTGTGCCAATTTTGCATCTCCAAGCATAATAGGAACAATGGGGTGGTCTCCACTTTTTATATTATATCCTATTGATTGAATTTTTTCACGAAAATATTTTGTATTACTTTTTAAATCATATAATAATGAGCGATCTTTTTCTATGAGTGTAATTGCAGCAATTGATGCACTGACAATTGATGGTGCAAGGGAATTACTAAATAAATATGGACGAGATCTTTGCCGCAACATATCCACGATATTTTTGGATGCGGATGTAAATCCACCAGAGGCTCCACCCAGTGCTTTTCCAAAAGTTGATGTAATAATATCAACGCTTTCAATCACATTATGGTGCTCCACAGATCCTTTTCCATTTTCACCTACAAATCCTGTAGCATGTGAATCATCTACATGTACCAGGGCACCATATTTTTTTGCTAAGGCGCATACAGAATCTAATTTTGCGATGTAGCCATCCATTGAAAACACACCATCTGTAGTTATAATTCGTTGTCGCTTATCTTGATTATTTTTTAATATATTTTCAAGTTCATTCATATCACTATTTGGATATACGGCACGTTTTGCTTTACATAATCTCACTCCATCAATAATACTTGCATGATTAAGTGCATCTGATATAATAATATCATTTTCATTAAATAGAGTTTCAAATAGTCCCCCATTTGCATCAAAGCAAGATGTATATAAAATAGTATCTTCTTTTAATAAAAATTTTGATATTTTCGATTCAAGTTCTTTATGAATTTTCTGAGTACCACAGATAAATCTTACCGAACTTAATCCAAAGCCCCATTTTTCTAACGCATCTTGTGCTGTTTTGACAATTAGTGGATGATTAGATAGGCCCAAATAATTATTTGCACAGAAGTTCACTACATCCTCACCACTTACTTGTATTATCGATGATTGTGATGATTCAATTTGACGTTCATTTTTATATAAGCCAGCATTTTGTATATTTTTTAATTCATTATCTAATATGCTATCAATGTTTTTCATGTTATATACCTATGATTTTAAATATTCATTAATTGTTTTCTTTAAGTTATAGTCTGGAGCCCAGCCCCATTCATCTTTTGCCAAAGAATCGTCGATATTGGATGGCCAGCTATCTACTATTTTTTGTCTTACCTCATTTATATTATATGATATTTTTGCTGTGGGGTACAGCTCGATCATTAATTGAAAAAAATCACTAGCTGATGGATTAAAGGATGTCACATTATATATTCTTGATTGTATTTTTTCAGACTTACTTGACATCATCTGATTAATAGCTTTAATAGCATCTGGCATTGCTAAAAATGGCAATCGAGATTTTTCATTCACAAAACATTCATAGCTATTTTCATTTTTTATACTGTGCCACATTTCTGGAATAAAATCACTGGTCCCACCTGATGGTATTGTGCTAGCACTAATCAATCCAGGGAATCGAAGACTTCTAAAATCAATAAAATATTTATTATCTGATAGCTGGTCATAGTACTGTGAATAGTATATACCTAATTTTTCTGCATATAGTTTATTGGCACCATATACCGTCATGGGATTTAAATAATCACTTTCTGAGCATATCTGTTGTTTATCATTAACACCGTATACAGCAATGGAGCTAGGGAAGAAAAATTTTATTTTTTTATTTTGACTTTTTGATTGTTTTAATGCGAGTTCTAGCATATTAATGGTGCCATTAACATTCACATCGTGAGCAATTCGTGGAGATAGTTCAGCTCTAGTGCTAAGGATTGCCGCTAAATGATAAATTTCTTTAATCTCAAATTCTAAATTAATTTGATCTAATAAATTTATATCTAAAATATTACCTGTAATTTTATCTGCCACTTTATCTGCTGCTTGAGATTCTAGCGGATGTAAATCTAGAGTAACAATATTGACATTCTCATTTTGAGATAGTGTGTGAATTAGCTCTGAACCAACCTCACCACCAGCTCCAGTTATTAATATAGACGATTTGCGTATCATAATAAATTCATTAAATTATGTTAAATATATTATAAAAATAAGAATGTATACACTCAAAATAGCTCAATCTTCCCTAATAATAATAGTCTTTATTTTATCTATTAATTCATGCACCAAACAGCAAAACAACATACTAAATTCTGATGATGAAAATAATATATGTATCTATTTAGATGGGAACGAATTAAAGTATAATAGTGACACTCCGATTGCTGGATTTCAATTTAATCATCTTGGCTGTGTAACAGGGGCATCTGGTGGAGATGCTGAATCACAAGGCTTTACAATCAGTACCAGTGGTAGTGCAGTACTAGGTTTCTCGTTTACAGGTGCCACCATCCCATCTGGAAGTGGAACCCTCATTACTCTAGAAGGAGAGGTCACACAGGAGTGCATGTCGAACTTTGTGTTTTCTGATTCAGATGGTGGCGCTCTAGATATAGATATTAGCGACTCTCCATGCACCACCCTGTCTCTTATGACATGGAATTTAGAAAATTTTCCCAAATCCGGTTTAGAAACTATTAATCATGTTTCTACTACTATAAATGAATATCAACCTGATATCATTGCACTGCAAGAAATGCCCACAGATATTAATCATGAAGGGATCTCTCTACTTGAAGAGGCACTCCCTGACTACAATTTTATTTTAGGGACCAATTCATTTGCAAGCCTTGCATTCTTATATCGAGAAAATTCATTAATTGAGTACATTGATTATTTTAACATGCTTGAATCAATCAATATTAGTGAATTTAAGGATATTGATATAGACTATATTCTTCTAAGAAATCCATTAACACTCCATATTAAATGGCATGATAATGATTTGTATATTATAAATAATCATTTTAAGTGCTGTGGAGATGGGCTTATTCAAATGGAATTGCTCTTTGAATGCGATGAAGATGAAGAAAGATATTTTTCTTTTGATTCTTGTGCGGCAAACTGTAATTCAGGAGATTGTTTCAGTACCTTTGATGAGGAATACAGGAGATTATTGGCTAGCCAATTTTTCCAACAATATACAGATACAGACCAGAATGTTATTATATTAGGTGATTTAAATGATGAACTTACCGACCATGATTCTACAAATGTTTTTTTAGATTTATTAGAAGATGAAAATTTTATTTTTGCTGATATGAATATTGCTGAAGGGCACCATGATTATTGGTCTTATCCAGGGTATCCTAGTCACATTGACCATATTTTGTTAACTACACCACTTGAAAATTCTTTTAATAATTTACATTCTTCAATCAAGGTATTGCCTGTAGATTTAAATTTTATGAATTGGGATCAATATGATTTTTTAGTATCGGATCATCGACCGGTATTACTTAAGCTTGCTTACTAATTATAAATTCTAAAATTTGTCGAGCCACCCTATCCTTACGATCCTTTTTAATGTCAAATTGATCATACTTATTTGATAAGATGCTGACCTTATTATAATTACTATCTATTCCACATCCATCATCCATTGGATGGTTTAAAACAATGTAATCAGCGCCCTTACTCTTTAATTTTTCTAGGGCATTAGCTTCTCCATCACATGTTTCAAGTGCAAATGCAACGATGGTCGCGTTGGTATTTTTTGCTATTGTTTTTATAATATCCACTGTAGGTGTTAATGCAATAGACATATCATTATTTTTACTTTTAATTTTTACATCCTGTTGTTTTTTTGGAGTATAATCACATACAGCAGCACACATAATAATTATATCTGCATCAAGATATTTTTTAATTTCAGCATACATATCATCTGTAGTTTCAACGAATGTTGTTTCTACCTCTGCAGGAGCATCCAGGGCGACAGGACCAGAAACTAAATTTATATGTCCACCCATATTACATGCCTCTTCTGCAAGTGCAAATCCCATTTTTCCACTTGATCGATTAGAAATAAATCGGACAGGGTCAATAGGCTCTCTCGTTGGGCCAGCAGAGATTAATATTTTTTTATTTTTTAATGGGATTTTAATATTTAAAAGTGATCGCAGTTCGTTCATTACATCATATAAACTTGGTAGACGTCCCTCACCCTTATGTAAGCTAGCAAGCGCCCCTTCTTCAGGATTCATGACATGATTATTATTAGCTTTTAAAGCTAATCCAGCCTGCTGAGTTGCTTTGCTTTGCCACATTCTAAAATTCATTGCTGGAACAAATAATTTTGGCTGTTCACATATTGATAATACAGTTGAAACAATATCATCTGCAATACCAGAACCTGCTTTACATAGGATATTAGCCGTTGCAGGGAGCACGACCACCACATCAAATTCAATAGCAAATTTTACATGCTCTAACCCTGTTTGACTCTGAGCAGTAAGTACTTCATTATCACTTAATGACGCAAGAGTAAGTTTTCCAATAAAATCCTGTGACGATTCACTCATTACAACCTGCACATGACAATCTTGTTTTCTCAACAGTCTGATAAATTCACATGCTTTAAATGCAGCAATTGACCCAGTAACACAAAGCAATATTTTTTTATTTTTTAGATTATCCATTTTTAATACAAACCATTAATCCATCGCGAATTGTAAGCATATGATTAAATACTCTATTGTCATTATTAATATGCTCTGCAGTCTTATTTAATGCAATTGAATCGTCATCTTTAGGATCAAGTACCTGGCCACTCCACAGCATATTATCAAGTACTATAATCCCCCCTTTTCTAATCAGCGTCATGCATCTATTGTAGTAATTAATATAATTAATTTTATCAGCATCAATAAAAGCAAAATCAAATTTCCCAGATTCTAAATTCTCTAAATTTTCTAATGCCTCTCCCTCATGTATAATAATATTATTATATATAGAGTCATTAAAAAATTGTTTAGCCGATTCAATATGATTACTTGCAAGTTCAAAGGTGTGCACCTCACCATCTGGTGGAATTGAGCTCGCTAATTTCAGTGCACTGTATCCAGTAAACATTCCAACGTCAAGCACTCTTTTAGCATTAATAGATTTAGATAGTATATACAATAGATTGCCAACCATATTACCTGAAATCATATTCGCAGCATCTACATTCTCAAATGTATATTCTGTTAGATTATCCAGTATCTCCTCATCAGGAGTGGAATAATCTTTACAGTAGGCTATTATATTATCATCAATTTTCACTAGATAAAATTTCCTTTAATTCCCCTGATTGATTGACCGATAAAAGATCACTGAATCCACCAATACACTGATCATTTATCACAATTTGAGGCACCGTGTGTCCTCCGGTCATTTCTGCAAGCTGTTCTCGTGAGATATTTTCTTTTTCTATGTTGATTTCATCATAGCTTAAGTTCATTGCATCAAAAAAACGTTTAGCAGATACGCATGATGGGCACCACGTTGTTCCATATATTATTATTTTCATTATACCTAGCTTTGTTTATTGTAAATTAAGAACTGGTAAGTATAGCAACAATGTATCATTAAACAAAAGGATAATCATGTTAAATATAGGTGATAAGGCTCCAGATTTTACACTTCCAAACCAAGATGAAGCATCTGTTTCTCTATCAGATTTTAAAGGGAAGAAGGTTGTTTTGTGGTTTTTCCCAAAAGCAAGCACTCCTGGATGAACCAATGAAGGAATAGGGTTCCGTGATGAACTTGAAGAGTATAATAAGTTAAATGTGGCGGTGCTTGGAGTTTCAGCTGATCCACCAGCCAAGCAAAAAAAATTCGTTGATAAATATGATTTTAATTATCCAATGCTATGCGATGAATCTCATACAATGCTAGAAAATTATGGTGTATGGGGACTAAAGAAATTTATGGGTAGAGAGTATATGGGTATCAGTCGGGTTACATACATACTTGACACCAACCATATTATTGTGCAAGTTATCGATAAGGTACAAACCAAGTCACATGCATGTGATATTTTAGGAATGATTTAACTATAAGAAAGGGGATACAATGAATTGGTATATATCAGTTGTAGCAGAGAACTACGCTAACTTCAATGGGCGAGCACGGCGAAAAGAATATTGGATGTTTTTATAGTTTCATATGATTTTTGTTTTTGTTGCTATGCTTTTAGATAATCTATTAGGGCTAGATTTCAAGATGGGATCTGGTAGCTATGCTGTTAGTATGGGGTATGGCTGGATTTATTCAGTATATACGCTTGCAATTTTAATTCCGAGTTTGGCAGTTGCTGTTAGAAGGCTGCATGATGTTGGAAAAAGTGGATGGTTTTTACTCATCACTCTCATTCCTCTAATTGGAGGGATATGGTGTCTGATTTTAATGTGCACAGATGGGGATGTTCAGGATAACGAATACGGGTCTTCACCCAAAGCATAAGATAATTATTTTACATCAGGTCAGTATCAGAGTTTGATGCTGATCTGATGTAAAGCGAATTTATTTCAATCCCAGCATAGCAACTAACTCAACCACATTCTCTTGATTTTTCCCCCAATCTACACACTGAACCGGGAACGCACATTTACTTTCAATAGTTATTAAATCATCATGTAGTTTAATTTCTATGGATTCGCCCCAGCTCCACATATTTACCTGTGATTTAATAAATATTATATCATCACTATGACCTTCAACGATAAAATGTGTTTTTTTAATTAAGTCAAGCAACTCTGATATAGAGTGGTTTTTTTTATTTTCTAGAATACATTCATGGTATGCAGGAAATCCAAATGCCATAATGGCCCCTTTGCTAATTATTGGTTTTTATTTGATCAGAAATTGCATCAGATAGCTTATCAATACTAACTCTAATCTGATTCATAGTATCTCTTTCTCTAAGTGTAACTGTATTATCCTCTAGAGTATCATGATCAACGGTAACCCCAAATGGTGTTCCAGCTTCATCCTGTCTTCTATATCGTCTGCCAATGGATCCCCCCGCATCATAGAATGAACTATAATTTGTACGAAGTTCATTTACAATGTTTTGTGCAACGTCTGGCATACCATTTTTATTCATCAGTGGAAAGACGGCTACAGTGATAGGTGCAATTTTGGGCGATAATTTAAGTACATTTCTTTTTTCACCATTCACCTCCTCTTCACTATAGGCATCTGCAAGAACGGTTAGTATCGCACGATCAACACCCGCAGAGGTCTCAACGACCGCAGGGGTAAAATGCTCATTATTAGGTTGATCAAAATATGATAATTTTTTACCGCTACTTTCCGCATGTTTATCTAAATCATAAGTTCCTCGATCTGCAATGCCCTCTAGTTCAGACCACCCAAAATCAAATTCATATTCAATATCAAAGCATGCACTGGAGTAGTGTGCCAGCTCATCATCTCCATGGGGTCGTAGCCTTAATTTTGTATCATTAATTCCCAGAGATTTAAACCAATTTAATCTTTCATTTGACCAGTACTCAAGCCATTTTGATGTTTCTTTTGGATGACAAAAATACTCCATCTCCATTTGCTCAAATTCTCTAGTTCTAAAAATAAAATTACCAGTGGTAATTTCATTTCTAAATGCCTTCCCAATCTGACCAATTCCGAATGGAATTTTTTGTCTTGATGAGGACTGCACATTTTGAAAATTAACAAATATTCCTTGGGCAGTCTCTGGTCTTAAATATGCAACTGATCCAGTATCTTCAACAGGCCCCATATGTGTTTTAAACATTAAATTAAATTGCCTAACACTAGTCCACGAGGCAGGCTTTCGAGTTTCTGGATCAATCATCTTACTTTCATTTAATACAGCCTAACTATCAGGGCCCAGATTAGTAAGTCCTAGGACAATTGCCTGAAATTTTTCATCCA
>CAZHKH010000047.1:0-11008 GCA_964532515.1 uncultured bacterium | reverse complement strand
ACTGGAGGTAATTATATGACAGAAGGAACTGGTATATCTGCCTCTGCTCAAATTGCTTACACCGAAAACGATGAGTGTAACACCAATGATCAGTGGAGCGTTCCACTTGCTCCATGTGAGTATGTCGACGATACTAAATTAGATTATTATGGGGTTCATACCTATCATGTTGTAGCAGATCCAAATGATGAGTATATAGATCATATTGATTGCTGGGGGAAATATTTATCTCCTACACGTATGATAATAAGAGAGGTCCCAACATCGCACTCTCAATACCAAGAAATTGAAGAAGTCGTAGATTATTTTGAGAATACTTTGACCTCTACAGGAGAAGCGTGGGAAGTTTTTAGAGTTTATACCCCAAGCAATCAGCCATATACAAATTCCTTAATATTAAATAATAAGGTTTTTGTTCCAATTTCTAATAGTTCATGGGATGATGATGCTTTAGAGATGTATCAGGCGGCTATGCCAGACCATGAGATCCTTGGATTTACAGGATCTTGGGTGTCAACAGATGCTCTTCATTGCAGAGTAAAGGGGATTCCAGATTTAAGCTACACATCATATTCTGATGGAGATGTGAATATGGATGAATCAATTGATATTCTTGATGTTGTTCTATTAGTAAATTTTGTACTGGGTGCAGATGAACCTACAAACATTCAACTCCAGATTGCTGATTTTAATGATGATGGAATTTTAAATATTTTAGATGTAATTTCGCTAGTTAATCAAATCACAGGATAATAAAATGAAAAAAATCTTTATATATGTATTATTGTTAGGCTTTAGTTTTTCAAATGAGATTTACAAGCAAATTAGAATAGATAATATATCTGAGGATGATATTTCATTGTTTCAGTATAGTGGAATTGATATTGATCATGCAGATTACCAAAGGAACCAATACATTGAGTTTGCAATTTCTAGTACAGACTTATCTACGTTAGATTCTTTAGGATATGAGTACCATGTTGTTCATGATGATCTGCAGAGGTTCTATGAAAGTAGACTAACTGAAAATTATACTAGAGAATTTGGCTTAGGATCGATGGGTGGATACTATACTTTTGAAGAAGCAGTGCAGCGATTAGATGACATTCATGCTGAATATCCAGAATTTGTATCTGAAAAATTTTCAATTGGCCAATCTTTCCAAGGGAGAGATATCTGGGCTATTAAAATAAGTAATAATCCAAACGTTGATGAAGATGAACCAGAGGTATTGTATACAGGAATGCATCATGCAAGGGAGCCTATGAGTTTCATGAATTTATACTATTATATCTACTGGCTTCTTGAAAATTATCAGATTGATGAAGATGCTGCAAATATTATAGATAACAGAGAGCAGTGGTTTGTTCCCATTGTCAACCCAGATGGATATGAGTATAATCGTTCAATAGCTCCAAATGGTGGGGGAATGCAGAGAAAGAATATGAGGAATACCTGTAACGGATCTGCTGATGGAATTGATCCAAATAGAAACTATAGTTATATGTGGGGGCTCGATAATCAGGGTTCCAGTTCAGATCCATGCAGCGAAACCTACAGGGGGACATCTCCATTTTCTGAGCCAGAGACTCAGGCCGTTAGAGATTTTGTTGAAGATAAAGATTTTAAAATAGCGATGAACTATCATAGCTACAGTAATTTGTTGATATATCCTTTTGGGTATTCGTATGAAAATCCTATGGACCCAGATGATTTAAATACTTTTATTGAGTATGCAGAGGATATGACGCAGTATAATAATTATGAGATTGGCACTGGAACGGAATTACTATATCCGGTAAATGGAGAGGCCTGCGATTGGATGTATGGGGTGCATGGAATTTTTGCATATACTCCAGAAGTTGGAGGCAATAGTGATGGATTTTGGCCTTCATCAATTAGAATTGTTCCACTAGCTGAAGAGAATCTATATCCAAATATAAGAACTGCTCTTTATGCGGGTGCATTAGTCTCATCTGATCTTAATATTTCAGATGGTCCATATGTATCAGATGAATTTTATACAATGGATGTTCTATTAAGTAATATTGGGTTATCCTCTACTAATGGAGATATAATATTAGATTTTACTGCAGATGCTGGAATTGAATTTTTAGATCCAACTATTGAAATCTCTGATTTAGATCCAAGGTCATCTGTAAATCTTGATGGAATTAATGAATTTTGGATTTCACCATATGTGCCTTCTGGAACAGAGCTGGAGGTGTCATTGGTTATGACTTTGCCAGATGGCTCTGAAGCTGTTTCGTCTACTAATTTTATAGTTGGAGTTCCTGAGGCTGTAGTTGAATATGATTTTGAAACAGATTCAGATATAGCTGATTGGGAGTTATCTGGAAACTCTGATTGGTATATCACATCAGAGAATTCAAATTCAGGCTCAAGCTCATTTAGATCGGGTGCCATTGGAGACAATCAAGAGTCAACAGCCTCAATTACCTTAGATGCTCAGTCTTCAAGTACTATAGAGTTCTCATATCGAGTTTCATCAGAGTATAGTCCTTCAGGAAGCAATTTTTATGATGGCCTCACTTTTTATATAGATAATCAGCAAATTGGTCAATATCAACCAGATTGGGATGGACAGAGTCCGTGGATTGACTATTCTATATCATTAGACCCCGGCGTGCATGTGTTGACATGGACATACAGTAAAGATGGGGGAGGTGGAGCCACTGATTGTAATAATACAAATTGTGATGATGCTGCGTTTATCGATAATTTTGTAATGTATTCTTATGTTGATGATGATCCAGTGATATCAGGGGATTTAAACTTTGATACCAATGTAGATGTACTTGATGTAGTGCTTCTTGTGAATTTTGTTCTTGAATCTACAACTCCTACAAATTTAGAGTTTGAAGCTGGAGATATAAATTCAGATGGTATTTTAAATATCCTTGATATTGTTCAGGTGGTCAATATTATTCTCTCATAAAACTTCTAATATTAGAATAAAAATCATTTAAATATATTTTTTTCTTGCACTATATATTGTTTCCATTTTAATATTGATAATGAGAATCATTCTCATTTATATAATAAATAAAGGAAAAATAATATAATGTTTATAAGAAAAATAATATCAATAATAATTCTAAGTTTTATGCTGGCAGAATGTCCAACTGGATTCTATGAAGATGATTGTGGAAATTGCTGGCTTCCATACTGCTATAATTATGTAACTCATGATACTTCATATGATACAACCTTAGATGAATGCGTTCTTTTGGATAACACAATTTGGGTTATTCCAGGAGATTCAGGGGACCCATACTTTAATAATTTTTGCGATTCTTGTCCAGATGGATTTATGGGAGATGACTGTGGACACTGTTGGCAATATTTTTGTTATACTTTTTTTGCTCCAGGTTTAGATGGAGATCCTCCCCATAGTGTTTACTATGATTTATCTGCTGAAGAATGTGAAGAATACGGCTTTAATTATTATAGCCCTGATAATTCATCAAATCCATATTGGAATAGCAATTGTGAAGAGGATGTTGATTGTAATGGTGAGATAGATGGATATTCGATGGTTGATGATTGTGGTGATTGCCAATCTGCATATTGCTATGATTATGTTACTCACGAAGTAAGCTTTAATCTTCCATGTGATGGTCCCACTGAAATGCTGATTATGCCAGATGATTCATCAAATCCATACTGGAATAGTTCTTGTGAAGGTTGTTTATCTGGAGATGTTAATAATGATGGATCTTTAGATGTAATGGATGTTGTTTCTATTGTCGATTATATTCTAGGCTCTGAACCTATATTTGATTTAGAATGTGCTGATATCTCTCAAGATGGAAATGTAGATGTGCTTGATGTCGTTTCAATTGTTGAATATATTCTTGGAGGTCGCATTGATAACAATGCCACAAGAGCATATTTAAATATTGATAATGGCTCTGTAACTTTAGATGCAGATGGATTTGTTGGCGCAGTACAAATGACTCTCATCCATAATGATAATTTTTCAATTGAATTAACTAATAAGGCAATGGTTGCAGACTATAATACAAACGATAATAATACAACACTTGTTATAGTAGCCCCTGAAAGCGAAGAGTTGTTTTCTGCATCAGGAAATTTCATTATTGATAATATTGTTGTAGTAAATTCTAATGAAAAAATTAGCGCTGAAATTCCTTCAGGATTAAATTTTAGTAAAGCATACCCAAATCCATTTAATCCATTAACAAAAGTAAATATTTATGCTCATTCTAATCATTTTGTAAATGTAAGTGTTTACAATATAATGGGGAAAAAAGTATCAACTCTTTATAATGATAATATGAGTGCTGGAAATCATACAATAACATGGGATGCATCCAATATGGCAAGTGGAATATATTTTATAAATGCTACGGGTGATTATAAATCAGTAATTCAAAAAGTTATGTTGATTAAATAATATTATCACATGGGTAGCTTAAGAGCAACTCTCTTATTTCTAGAATCTGTAGCTGTGTCGTGCTACAATCTGTATTTGTGTTTATCTTAGGCTGCCCATAAAATTGTAATCAATCAATCAAATCAAATATTAATGAAACAAATCCACTCTGATTATTTTCATTATAGTAATCATATACCCAAAACTTATAAAAGTTTTCACCATTAGCATCTCTTACAATAAGTTTATTATTAGAGATGTTCATGGTGTAGTTGTTTAGAGTATCAATCATAGCCCAAGTTTCTAAAATAGGATTTGATGAACCTTCACTGAAGGTATGTGTCGATATATCATAAAATGTATTTATAATAGTATCCTGATCATAAGTATAATTAATCACGTCTTCATTGAAATCATTAAATCTACTTCCATTCCAAGTAACATAATTATCCATATAGGCTCCAGCATTTCCAGATCCTGAAGTTCCGCTATTTGTTTTTATATGATTTCTTTGAAATGCAATATCCCAATTCAGACTATTCTCTGGATCATCGAAATAAAATATAGCTTCTTGAAGAGTGCTATCTGTAAAACGATAATAATTCCAATCAGTAAAGCTAGTAGCCTCTATTGTTTGCTCTATCCCAGTTGGAATGGGTTCTGAACCTACAATACTATCATCATCGGGGCTACAGGATATAATAAAGAATATTAAGAATAGATATAGAGTGTTTTTCATTTGATTCCTTTTGACAAATTAAAATTTATATTAATAAAAAATCTTCTTCCCGGCTCATAGCTTGACAGGAAATCTGGAGCTTCAGAGTTTGAATCGATATAGTTAAATATATTTTTCACCCCAAATTTTATGTAATTCCCAGATTTGAAATTTTTAATACAAGAGGCATTGAAAACATAGTAAGGAGGTAGAGTTATTTCTGTTCTTTGGTTGTTTTCATCTTCTAGGCTAATGTCAACCGTTTTATCACTATTATATTTTGTTGATATAATAAAATCAACTGTTTCAATCACATTGTATTTTAACTGCATATTGATTGAGTGGGCGCTGATTCCATCAATAACATCTCTATGTTTACTATTTGCATTTGTGTAGGAGTAGACAGATTTAATAGATATATTTTTTAATGGATGAAAAAATAGATTAAGATGAAGTCCATACAAATCAACGCTCTTATAATTATGATATCTATAAACAATAGTGGAATCTTCAGCGCTTAGTTCTTCAAACCTATTAGCAATCATATTTGTTACATGATTATAATATATTTCTAGAGAATTATTCAGACGCTTTATTGATTCAAGAGAGAAACTGAAATAATCAGAGGTTGAAGGTTTTAAATTTTGATTTCCAATTATAGGGAATCCTCCAGGATGATCTCCAAAATTATAGTAGAGTTCCTTCAATGATGGAGATCGATAATTTTGGCTGTAATTCATCCTATATATATAATCATCTATAGTATTCTTTGCTGATATTGAAGGAGATATCTTTATTTTATATTTTGAATGATAATTAAATCTTATCCCAAGATCAAATGCACATTGTTTATTAGAACTATAACTATTTAGCATAAAGAAAGATAATTCATCCATGTTTTTTGTTTTATTTTCATCAAAAATAGATTGAACAAGAATTGATCCATCTTCTGAAAGAACATCAATACTCCGATAGGATTGATAAACGTAGTCTACACCTGATAGAAGAGAATAATTTTTTAGTTCAAAATTATATAGGATTGATGAATTTGTAACCTTTGGGTTGCTCCACAGATATGTTTCTCCATCAATATCTGGGTCTGGATTTGTTACAGTTGGAGAAGAACTATAATAATAGGGAAAATAATATGATTTTGAATGATTCTCATTTTGATATGTAAAGGATATTGATGAATTATTTTTAAAGGATTTATTGTAAATCAATGTTATAATTTTATCATTAAACTTCGGCAATTCTGATTGAAAAAATTTTTTACCCAGAACAAACTCATATTTATTGATATCCTTTGAATAATCCTTATAAATAAGTTTAATAGATGAGTATTTATTAAATATATACTTTAGTTTATGGTCAAAAGAAATAGAAGAGTATTCCTCTTGAGTTTTATTTATTTCAAATGATGAGCCTGAATCAAAATCATTTTCAGTTAAATCATATCCATCTGTTCTATTGTAATTAACATTTAGTGCGTAACTAAATTTCTTTACTTTAAAACCAATCTCTAATGCATTGGAAAATATTTTTGGCATGTCATAAAAGCTATTATAGCTAAGCCACATAGAGTTGATATTATCTTGTGTAATAATATTAACAACTCCACCCATTGCACCTGATCCATATACCGTAGAGAGGCCACCTCTGATAACTTCAATTCTCTCTATATTATTCATATTAAAAAGAGAAAAATCAATATTTCCAGCAAACTCTCCTGAAACTTTGTTTCCATCTACAAGAAACATAATATATTTACTATCAAGCCCTTGAATTTTAATTTTTTCTTCGCCATGATTATCGTGAGTTGATTGAACATTTGGCATAGCAAATTCTATAACTTCCTCAACTGTAGAATAGCTATTTTCCTTCATTTCCTCTTTATTTATAATGTGAGTAAGAATCGGGGAATCTTTTATATTTGTTTTTTTTCTTTTGGATGTCACGACCACCTCAGTCGCTGGAATAGTATTAATTTTCAAGGTAATTATTTTTATTTCTTTTGTTCGTGAATCAAGTCTTTTAGCGTGTTCTTTGTATGCGATATGTTTAAATGTGAGTTGATATGCTCCAGGATCTTCAAGTGGTAGCAAGAAATAACCAGTAGCATCTGTTGTCGAAGCAATATCCAAACCTTCAACTTGAATAAAAACATTCTGAATTGGGATTCCTTCTTCATTAATAACCGTTCCTGAGATAGAGTGGATCTTTTCAGCAAAGATTGGTTGAATAAATAATATTATAGTAAATAGTAAACGCATCTAAATAAAAATGAGATTCATTCTCAAAATGACATCAAAATATATAAACTATCGAAGGGTAAAGCAAAGATATAAATTATTGTAGATAGGGAAAAATAAGTTAAACTGCGCGTGTCTCTGGATCCCAGATATATTTATGCATTTGAAGTTGCAACCTTACATTTAGATTATCTTCAAGTATCCATTCTGCAAGTTTGGCTAGAGTAATTTTATCAAAAACAGGAGATATTAAGACTGTCCATTTTGTATTGAGATTATATTTTTCTATTTTTTCTTTAGTCCAATCGTAATCAACACGGTCGCCAATTACAAATTTTATTTCATCCTTAGGATTTAATTCATCAACTATAGACCACAAGTTTTTATCTGACATATTACTTGAAGGACATTTAAAGTCTACAATTTTTTTAACTTTTGAGGGGACCTCTTTTAAGGAAATAGCGCCACTTGTTTCCAGCAATACTTCATATTTGTTATTAAGAAGTTGCTGCATCAGTGGAATAACGTTATCTTGAATCATAGGCTCACCACCAGTGACCTCAACGAGTTTTGTTTCCATTGGTTTTATTTTTTTGAGTATATCCTCTATAGTCATATCTGTTCCCTCGTGAAAAGAATACTCAGTATCACAATAACTGCATCTTAAATTACAGTAGGTAAGTCTTACAAATGCGCAAGGAGTCCCCATGTGAGTTGATTCTCCTTGAATACTTTTAAATATTTCATTTATCTTAAGAATCTTATTATTTTTCATTTTTATTAATTTATCTTTTTGACTCACCTAATTTAATACTTAATTTAGAACTCTTCATATGTGTGGAAATAATATAATTTTATAATGAGTATATATCCTAAACTATTCATACCTGGCCCTACTCATGTTCCTGAAAGTATCATGAATATCCTTTCTACGCCTCAAATTGGACATAGAACTGAAGAAATCTCCGAGCTTATTGAATCAATTATTATTGATATAAAGGATGTGCTCTACACTAATAATAATATTTATCTTGTTTCTCATGCAGCCACAGGATTATGGGAAATGGGATTAAGGAATAGCGTACAAAAAGGGGTGCTGCATTGTATAAATGGAGCATTTAGTTCAAAGTGGGTAAAAGTATCTGAATCTTGTGGATATAGCCATAATGTCCTTGATTATGAATGGGGAAAAGGAGTAAAAGCAGAAGATATAGACAAGATGCTTTCAACCGGAGATTATGATGTCCTTGCTATGGTTCACAATGAAACATCAACAGGGGTGATGAGCAACCTTGAAGAGATATCAGATTTAATGAGATCAAAATATCCAGATGTTATCTGGCTAGTAGATGCGGTAAGCTCAATGGCTGGAGTTAAGATAGAGCTTGATAAATTAGGTATTGATTTTATTTTAGCATCAACGCAGAAAGCGTGGGGGCTTCCAGCTGGATTCTCAATATGCGCAGTATCTGACAAAATTATTGAGAGATCTAAGCTAATCAAAAACAAGGGCTATCTCCTTGATATACAGGTTTATGAAAAATATTTTAGTAAGTTCCAAACCCCATCAACCCCATCAATTCCACACTTATTTGGATTAAGAGAGGTTCTGAATATTATAAAGAAAGAAGGAATTGATAATCGATGGAAAAGACATCAAGAGATGAGAGATTATATTATAGACTGGTCAAAGAGTAACGGGCAAGGCTTGTTTTCAGAAGAGGGGTGCCGCTCCTATACTATCACATGCATAGAAAATATCCAAAATTGGGATATTAATAAAATTTATAATAAGCTATTAGATAGAGGATACAGGATGGATAGGGGGTATGGAAATTTAAGAGGAAAAGCATTCAGAATTCCTCATATGGGGAATATATACATGGAAGATTTAAAAGAATATATAGCTGAATTTGAAAAGGTAATGAATGTTTAAAATTTTAATAACAGATCCTATATCTGAACATGGGTTAAAAATTCTAGAGGACGATAGAATCGAACTCATATATAAGCCTGATCTTAGCAATAAAGAACTTGAGAATATCCTTCCAGATATAGATGGGTGGATTATTAGAAGTGGGACTACTATAACAGCCAAAAATATTCAGGATGCAAATAAATTATCTGTTATTGGCAGAGCAGGTGTTGGGGTAGACAATATTGATATTGATGCAGCTACAAATGCAGGAGTTGTTGTAATGAATCTTCCTGATGGGAATACTATATCTGCAGCAGAGCACACAATGACATTGTTGGCATCATTATCACGGAATGTGCATATCGGTCATCTAGGTTTAATAAAAGGCGAGTGGAAACGACATGAGCTTGTTGGTAATGAGCTTAAAGATAAAACACTTGGAATTGTTGGTCTAGGTAAGATTGGCAGAGAGGTTATGAAAAGAGCGTTATCCTATGATATGAAAATCATTGGTCATGATCCTTTTGTTAACCAGGATATGTTCGATCCTGAAATAATTAAAATTGTAGATATTGATGAGTTAACCAAAAGCTCAGACTTTATTACTTTGCATGTTCCATTAATAGATTCAACTCGAGATCTCTTTAATTTAGATAGAATTAAAAAGATGAAAGCAAGTTCAAGAATTATTAATGTCGCTCGAGGTGGAATCATTAATGAGAAAGATCTTAGTGTAGCTCTTAATGATGAAGTAATAGCTGGAGCGGCTATAGATGTTTTTGAAAAAGAACCTCTTGATTCTAATCATCCATTTTTAAAAACTAAAAATTTATTAATCACCCCTCATCTAGGTGCATCAACGGTAGAGGCCAAGGAGGGAGTTTCAAAAGGAATATGTCAGCAAGTTAAGGATTTTCTTATTGATCAAAAACTTTCAAATGTATTGAACATTCCTATCGCTGATATGTCAATTTTAAAACAGATAGAGCCATACTTAAATATGACTGAGAAATTAGGAATTTTAATATCGCAGCTTATTAGTGGACCGGTGAAATCAGTAAAGCTTGAATGTTTTGGATTGATAGAGGAACTGAAGCCTATATCAATATCCTTTTTAAAGGGATTATTTAGCGAGGTCACTGATAATAGAATTAATTTCATAAATGCCATTTCTATAGCTGAAGAAAGAGGGATATCTATATCTCATTCATATTCATCTGAGAAAATAAGCTATTCAAACCTTGTTACAGCGAATGTGATTACATCAGATGGGGAGTATTCAATTTCAGGAAGTGTATTCTCAGAAAATCACCCAAGGATAGTCAATATAATGGGATATAGTATTGATGTTTTCCCGGAGGGTGTAATGTTGTTTATGCAAAACAAGGATGTCCCTGGGGTAATCGGTAAGATTGGTACTTTACTGGGGGATAATAATATAAACATAGCAAGCTATATCCTTAGCAGAGAGGTTAAAAATAAATCTGCATACTCTATAGTTAAAGTAGATGAAAAAATTAATGATGAAATAATCAAAAGAATATTCTCGCTTGAAGAAATTGAAACTATTAATCAAATTAAGTTAAAATGAAAACCATTGTTGTCTTTGCATCTGGTGGAGGCTCTAATTTTCAAAGTATTTACTACAATACTTTAAGTGGGGATATAAAGGATACAATAATTTCTCTTTTAATTTCAAA
>CAZHKH010000046.1:4252-11132 GCA_964532515.1 uncultured bacterium | reverse complement strand
GTAGGGGTAGAGACCAGAATTATTTTAGGGCAAAAGGATTGGAATACATATTATCAAAAAATTGCATTTGATAGCTATTTCAATTTCAAATTAAAAGGGCTTATAATTTATTCAAGATTGAAAATTGAATCTATATATGGAGATGTGTTCCCTCAAGATGAAGTATGGTTTACGCAGGATAACCCTATCTATGTATCTGGTCAGAGGGGAGGACAAATTTTTGGAGAGAATTTAAGCCCAAGAGGATGGAGAGGGGACCCCTTGATGGGGAGTCAGATGTTGTTTAGCACCATTGAAGTTAGACAGCCCATCCCCATATCAATTCCGATAGAGGCTTTTGGAACAAAACTGGGAAAATCTTCTGTTGCTCTATTCCAAGATTATGGGATTATTGATGAACAGTCTGTACATACCCTTGGATATGAAGCAAAAATTTCCATTTTAACCTCAAACAGTCCAATACTATTTTTAAGTTATGGGGAATCTCAAACAATAGATAGATGGATGGATAAAAAAAAGCCTTTTCAATATATTCAAATGTCATTAATCAATCCATTTTAAAAAAAACAGGAAGTATAATCAATGAGAAGAATCTATGAATTTCTATTAATACTACTAGTCGGTGGCTTTGTGTACGTAGCGATAGATAATGCAGCTGATAGAATGATGAATCAAAAAGAATCTGATAGTGTAGATGATATTATTTCAAATTAGATAAAATATCAAACGCCTCACCTAATCCTCGTCCAGTAAATGTAATTAATTTCATATTTTGATCTAATATATTGATACATGGATACCCTGTGGGCTTAATCCACTGATGGATATCTTTATACTCATCTGCAAGAACTACTATCTTGTCATTTGGGTATTTGTCATGCCAATCTGAAACGGTTTGAAAGGTAGCTGGATCTTTAAATTCATTTTCAAATATAATTGTAATAAATAATATATCATCATTCATCACCTTATCATAAATAATAGAGTATTCATCTTTCCACCATCTATTATTTTTGATTGTTGAATGATCTCCTGTTGACAGCCAATAAGAGAGCCCTTTGCAGGGAGAGCACCATGCAGCACCAAACTCAATGACAATATCTTTTCCCTGCATTGCAAAATCATAGAGATCTACAAATTCTCCATGTTGATCTACCGCTATAAATCTTGGAAAAATATCTCCTACTTCAGGGGTGCAATAGAATGCTCCTCTTGGACTTCTTGCGCAATTATTATTTATGCAATCACTATTATTTTCGCATTCACAACTAATATTATTGGGACAAGAAATTGGTAATTCAGATCCTTTAATTTTATCTTTATTGGAATTGTATGGCCATGACCCAAGATAGTATCTATCACCTTTATTATTAGGATTAGTCCCTATCTGGATTTCATCTTTATCTGAGTATCCATCTCCATCACTATCAATGCTAAACATCAATGAAAAAATAATTAAGATAAATATATTACTATTTTTAATCATACCTAAAATTAAAGAATACTCTATGTATTTAAAATAATATTAATACAATTAATAATATCTAATATATCAATAGCACCATCTTCATTTAAATCACCTGAAATTTCCTGATAATCAGTGGGATCAATCTCTGATAGAGATATATTAATTAATATAATTACATCTTGGATATTAATTATTTCATCTTCATTTAAATCACCAAGAAAAATATCTATATTTTCATTTAGAATAAAATCCCATATTCCTCTTCCGTAGGTCCCAAACCTTGCAGTATAAATCTCTGGAATATATTCAACAGTCCAATATGTTTGGTCGGGGCCCTCAAAGCCCATTATATCTTCCCATTGATTCTCTTCAAACGAATAGGCAAAAGCCCCTACAGCTGTAGCTGCAAAAATAAAATTTTCGATTTCTGTAGATGCTAAATCATAAACCAATGTGTTAGGCATCCCCTGACTCATACTTTCAAATGATTCACCATTATTGTATGTAATGAATACTGGTGGATTTGAATAGCCACTTCCAGCAATTATGACTTTTCCTAATTCAACTTTAGATGGAAGAATTTTTGCACCATAGAAGTAGTGTGACCCTGGACCCGTAAACCCACTGGACATCGTCCAACTATGTCCACTATTTGAGCTGTAATAAAAATTACCACTATATGTTAGAGCATATCTATGAGAAGGATCAACTGGCGAATATGCCATAGCTGTAATAGTATTATTAAAGCTATAATCACCCTCATCAACCTGGATACTATTCCCATTTCTAGTTAATTTCAGAATGTGATGCCCTCCAGATAATCCTCCACCAGCTAAATAAACAGAAGAAGGGTCATATGGATCCTCCATTAGTGGTGGCAGCCACAGAGCCCCGTTCATCTCAAAATCCCAAGTTACACCACTTGTATTATATGATGCATTCGGATAGTACATTGCAAATCCTGGGTACACTGACCAGATACTAATACCATCATCTCCAGAAACAAGATGTCCATAATCTCCACTAATCACTTGTTCAAAATCATATACGCTATTTGTATAATCTATGCTTCTTTGAAATCCTTGATCCTGACTTCCAGCAAAAATTTGATAGGGGTCAGTCCTCTTGGTGTAGGTTGAGTAGTATTGGCTGACGCCAAGGCCATTCAAAGATAAATTATCAACATTATGAAGTTGATTGTTAGAGTCATACAAACCACCATCCGTACTAACATAAATTAGCTCTGTGCCATTATTGTTTTTTAGAAACTGAACCGCTGGGATATCAGCGTGCAAATACGTTGATGGATCTCCATAGTATTCCCACCAGTCATTTACTTTTTCCCAATTATTTCCTGCATTGAGACTTTTATAGAGATCTATCCCCCCCACTGCAACTAAATTCATATTATCATATGAACAACTAAAACTATTTCGTGAAAATGTATAGGATGGGAGCTCGCCTTTATCATCCCATGTTATCCCTCCATCGCTAGAAAAATAAGATCTTGAACCAATTTTTGCATGGAAGTGAAACTCTCCGTTATTATCTAAATCCTTCCCGCCAGCTAAAATATTTTCACCTTGATTTGAAGGGCCTGCATTTCCTATGAAATTAAGATTATTATTATTGACTGATAAAGAATAGATCTCTCCATTCCTTAAAAAATAAATATCAGAAGGTTCATATCTGTCAGTCCAGATATCATAAGCTCTTTCGCTTAGAAGTGATGTTGAATATATCTCATAAAAACTTTCTCCAAAATCATCAGATCTAAAAATTTTAACTACAGAACCACCATCCCACTCTTTAGTTAAAACAAAAATAACTGGTTCATTATCATGGTGATAAGCAACTGTAGATCTATATATCTCCCCCCAAGATGTGACACCCTCTAAACCTGTTGATTCTATAATAGTAAATCCCTCATTATCCGAATAGTAAAAAGTGTTCCCAGCACTGATTAATAATCTATTTTCTCCAGATTGATTGGGAAGTGACCTAAGCATGTTAATATTATTTATTTGCATATAATCATTTGCACAAACCCACCCCTCTCCATCAGTTGATCCTATCCAGATATTTCCACCTGATGAACCACAATAAATTATTCCAGCATCAAAATCAACATCAACAGTGTGTACTCTACCTGCCAAATTATTGCTTCCTCTTTCTTCCCAAACACCTTCTAACTCACGATTGAAAAATGATTCCGTATGATTTGTTGATATACTTGTATTTAAACTACTTCTAAGCTCAGTGGAAAAAATTGACCTTGATTTTCTATGATCCTGATTCATTTTATTCCAATCTATATCTGGCGATGCTTTATGCATCATTTTAAAATAATTTTTTCGATGCTCTTTGTATACTTTCCTATCTTTTTTCTTTTGAATGTATTCAGCTGGTGTGGGATATGTTTTTCCTGAATTTCTATTATCATATATATATACAATCGAAATTATAAAAATTAATGAAATTGATAGGCCATATAACAAAAATTTAGTTTTCATTAGATTTAAACTCTTCAATTGTAGTATTAACATTATTTTTTAAATTTTCAAGCCAATTAGTATCCTTTTCTTTTAAATACTCATCAAAAAAACCAACTACAGCTGTATTCGTAACCATGAGTATCTCTTCACTATCTAACTCACTAGATAGTTTGAATGTAGAAGATAAGTTAGATAAATGGGGAGAATCTGTAAAATCATAGTGGTGCGCACCCTCTAGACTAAGTTTGTATCCCATTTCTACTTTTGTTGCTAATATTTTATCTAATATCTCATAATTAATAGGGTTTTTCCATTCAACTTGACCTAAATGAAGAAATGGTATAGATAGACCTTTATTATATACATCTGGATGTACAGGCGTATACCAACCATCAAGACTTATGCATGATTTGATTCTTGAGTCTAAGATACTTGAGGCAAGACTTGTACCTCCACCAAATGAATGTCCAAATATCCCAATTTTTTCAATATCCATTGCAGTAGAAAAATTTGATTGAATTTCACCAGAGTTTATTTTTTCTATTTGATTAATCAAAAATCTAATATCCGCTACCCTTGTATTAATTTGAGGAAGAAATACATTGTAAAATTCCTCGGCTTCACAATCATTGCAATATTTTTTTGCTGTGGGAATCTGTCTTCCATCTTCAAGTATAGTTAGCACAGCATCATATGTATGATCAAGAGCAAATACAATGTATCCATTGCTTACCAACTCTTGTATTTGAGTTGTATTTTGAGACCTAAAGCCTTCAAAGCCATGAGAAAAAATAATTACAGGAAACCTTGAAGACAAAAGAGGACTTGAATCTTTAAAAGTATCTGTATCTACTCTATCAACTGCTTTTGCAATAAATCTGGGGACTTTAAAGTTATCCATTATTGCTTCTTCCCTGATTGATGCATTATCCAGCCATGGATCCTTAATCCCATTTGATTCGGAAGATGGATACCAAACCTGTACAACCAACTCTCTTTTATCTCCCCCTTGTTGAGAAAACCATTCATCCCTCTTTTCATCAATCCAATAGAATGTTTGTGTACCTATTCTATATTCTCCTGTTGGAGATTGAATATCATTAAGGGGAATAAGCCTTGATGCTATAAATGAACAGCCCGTAGTAAATAGTATTAAATATAGAATAAATAGAGTTCTAAATAATTTAATCATAATCTTATACCTATTTTTTTATAGATAAAGCTCAATAACCATGCTGGACCAATGAGTAAAAATTGTAAATCTTCAAAAAATGATGGTTTTTTACCTTCAATTTTATGGCCTATGAACTGACCAATCCATGATACTACAAAAATACAAAGTGATAATTTCCATATTGTTGGGTCAAAAAATTTAATCCAATTTATTAATGCTATCATCCCTATTGCTATTAATAGCATCCCTATAGTAATTGTAATAGAAAGTCTTAAATAAAAAAATATCGCAAATAATAAAAATATAATGGTCCAATTCAGTAATACTTTTTGCCCACTAATGCTAAATAATATTAAATCATTGATTGGGAATGGAATCATTGATATTAAGGCTAATAAACTTAGCATGATAGAAGGTACGCAAATCCAGTGGATAGCTTTGTTCATAGAGTTTTGATGGCTCTGACCATACTCTTCAATCCATTGCTCTATAGATTTCATTTAATCTTATCCTCAATTAATTTTTCAGGAAATTTTTGTTGGTATAGATGTAAAATTTCTCTAGAGAGGTATGGTGGATATTGGCCACTTCTTTTAATTTTAATTTTATCGCAAACTGCATACCATTCCTTCTCAGTGCTAGTCGCAACAAGTTCTCTTTTTTCATCTCTTGTAAGTGCCATTGGCTCAGACATATTTTACCCTTCAATTGATTTAAATACTATCTTGTTATAAATTTATATTATAATCTAAAAATAAATATACTTATTTCAATGAGCAAAGGAGAATAGATGAGCCTTGAAGAACAAATAAAAAATGATATAAAAAATAATCCAATCATGCTATATATGAAGGGAACTAAAATAATGCCAATGTGTGGATTTTCTGCTACTATTGTGAATATTCTAAATGCTTATCAAGTTGAATATGAGGCTGTAAATGTTCTTGAGGACCCTGAAATTAGAATTAAATTATCTGAATATTCAAACTGGCCCACAATCCCTCAACTATTTGTTAATGGAGAACTCATCGGTGGATGTGATATCGCAATGGAGCTACATCAAAAAGGGGAGCTTAAAGAAATATTTAATAAAGTCAAATAATTACAATAGTATGTCTAATGCTTTTTGTGTTGATTTTATAAATTTATCAACTTCTTCGATTGTATTATAAAAAGATAGGCTAAGTCTATTTGATGATGATATGTTTAAACTGTCAAGTAATGGCTGAGCACAGTGGTGGCCCGATCTTATTGCTATCCCCATTTGATCCAATAACTTTGTATAATCGTAAGAATGGATATCTTTAAAATTAAATGTAAGTGTAGGCCCCTTATTTATAATTGGACTATATAATTCTACCCCTTGAATATCTAATAACTTAGTTTGAGCATAATTAATTAATTTATTTTCATATAATAATATGTTTTGCAACCCAAGTTTTTGCAAATAATCGATAGCACTTTTTAGCACAATTACATTTCCAATTGCTGGAGTTCCTGCCTCAAATCTCCATGGAATCTTATTTAGAGTAATACTATCAGCACTACCTACAAGACTTCCTTCATCATATACACTAATAGAACCAGGTATTAATCCACCACCTTTAGGTGTCCAATATCTTTCTCCTGGATTGCTTATAACCGAAACTACTTCAAATTGTTGCCCTACTGGAATGGCAGGTAAAACACCCGATGGATCACCAAGATTTGGATCTGCTTGAACAAAGCTTTGATATTGATATC
>CAZHKH010000046.1:0-4242 GCA_964532515.1 uncultured bacterium | reverse complement strand
CAATAGCACTTTTTAAAACTATCACATTCCCAATTCCTGGAGTCCCTGCCTCAAATCTCCATGGGATTTTATTTAGTGTAAAACTATCTTTGCTAACTTTATCTATCATCTCTCCGCCACCCATAACAACTGACATTTCTTCAAGCCTCTGCATTTTGGCATACAACACTCCAACACCTGTTGGGCCAAAAATTTTATGCCCTGAAAAAACAAAAAAATCACAGTCCAGTTCATCTACATCGATTAATTGATGAGCTGTGCTTTGTGCTCCATCAATCAATACAACTGAACCATTTGAATGCGCATAATCAATTAGCTCTTTTATGGGATTTATTGTTCCAAGTACATTAGATTGGTGTGTAATTGAAACTAATTTTGTCTTATTAGAAAAAATATTTTCAAAATTTGAGATATCAAGTTCACCATCTCTATTAATAGGAATATAGTCAATAATAAGATTAAGCTCATTTGCTATCATTTGCCAGGGAACAATATTGCTATGATGTTCCATTTCAGTAAGTAGTATATGATCACCAATTGATAAATGATTTTTTGCCCATCCTTAAGCCACTAAATTTATAGATTCAGTCGTTCCACTTGTAAAAATAATAGAATCTCGATTCTTAGAATTAATAAAGTTAGAAATGCAGTCTCTTGTTGATTCAAATTGATTAGTAGCTTCCTCTGCTAACTTATATACGCCTCTATGAACATTAGAATTATAGGTTGAATAATAATCATTAAATGCATTAAGTACGCAACTGGGCTTTTGTGTTGTTGCAGCATTATCAAAATAGATTAAATTGGGATTATTATTAAAAAATGGAAATTCTTTTCTTATTTTATCTACATTAAAAGACATTAAAACATACCTAATTTTAATTTTGCATCTTCACTCATCATTGACCTATCCCAAACTGGATCCCATACAATCTCAACTAAAATATCTTTAATTCCAGGTAATGCCATAAACTTGCTTTCAACATCTTGAGCAATTGAAGGTCCCATGCCACATCCTGGAGCAGTCAATGTCATCTTAATTTTTAGATTATAGCCGTCTTTCTTATTTCCTTTTTTTGATAAATCATAAATGAGCCCTAAGTCAACTATATTCACAGGAATTTCTGGATCATAACAAGTTTTAAGCTGTTCCCATACAAGCTCTTCGCTATACTCTCCATTATTAATTTGATTAGCATTACTTACATCTTCCTTAATCTTTTTTCCAATCGCATCTGCATCCTGCCCAGATAGTTTGACAAGGTTCCCATTAACATATAATGTATAATCCCCTCCTAATGCCTGAGTTATCCTTACTAATGTTCCTTTTATAAGAGTAATTTTATCTCCAGATGGAATTAATGTTGAATCACAATCTCTTAATATTTTTATAGGAGCGTCCACTTACCTTTTAACTGATCCTACGTTTCAATGTTTCAACAGCACTGATAAAACCATTGGTCCGCTGGCTAGTAATATGCCCATTAAGACCGGTAGAGCTTAAAATTGAGATTGGATCTATGTTATTTATATAATTTTTAGGCTGATTGTTGATTGATAGAGAAAGTAAATACAAAAGACCACTAACAATGTGTGAATCTGAATCAGTTTTAATATTATAACATTTTTCAGATGTCTTAGATATTACCAACCATGCTTTTGATGTACATCCATTAATAATATTTTTATCAATCTTCTCATTATCATTTAAATTGTGTGCACTTTTCCCAATATCAATTAATTGAGAAATCATATCAAGAGGATCTGAAAACATTGAAAACATACTTTTAATTTCCTCAAGCTTATTTAAATTTTTCTTTAAACCTGAATCCATTCCTTAACCTTACTTTCAAGCGATAATTTTTCAGTATTAAATAATGATAATAGCTTGCTGATAAACCCTTGAATCAAAATTTCTTTAGCCGCATCTTCATCTATTCCTCTTGAACATAGATAGAACAAAGCATCTTTATCTAAATTTCCAGATGTTGATCCATGGGAACACTTAACATCTTCACAATTAATTTCTAATTGTGGATTTGATTGCATTGCGGATGTATTTGATAATAATAAATTATTATTATTTAATGTAGCATTTGTCCCTGACGCCCCTTTAGCAACTAATATTTTTCCATTAAAAATTCCATTTGCTTTTCCATTGAGCATACTTCGGCATGAAAAATCGCTTATTGAATGGCTGGCTTTATGGTTTATATTGGTATGATAATCTATATGATCTTGATCTGAGCCAAGTATTAATACACCAAATTTATTATCACAGTTTTTCCCATTGATATTTATATCAATATTTGATCTGTATAGCTCTCCACCAAATGAAGTAGATAAAAATTTAATTTTACTATTGTTATCCTGGTTAAAAATTATTGAATCAATAAATTTTTGATTTTTTATATTAGAAACATGAATAATATTAGTAGATGATAGCTCCTCGCAATAAAATTCTGAGACTGCATTGCCGGCACCCTTTGTATTATTATTGATGTGCTGAATAAAAATTTTTGAATTACTTTTCTTTTTTGCATGTATATAAAATCTAGGGAAGATAATATCTTGAGCCTTTAATTTGGTGGCTACACTAATAATATTTATTGGAATATCTGAATTATAATTAGAATCAATAGTAAGATGAACTGCATCTTGAAACTCTGATGTATTGTGAGCAATCACTCCATTTTTATTATAATCACTTATCTGTAAAAATTTTCCAAAATCTTTGGTTGAATTATTATCATCTAAACTAAGAAGAGTTAGCCCTTTTATTTTTTTATCTATAGTATCGCTAATCTTCCCATTAACTAGAACTATATTAATGGCGCCATCCATTATATAATTATTAGTAGAAAATTTATTTAATCCTGTATTATATGAAGTACAATTAGAAAAAAAATGTGTGCTAGTATACTTCCAATCTTCATTATTCATCGAAGGATAACCAGTTTCAGAAAATATATCATTTGCATTTTTTTTAATTTTACTTAACATAATCTACTTTTTAATTGATTCTTTTATCCATCCATAACCTTTTTTCTCTAAATCTTTTGCAAGCTTAGGTCCACCAGATAAAGCAATCTGCCCATCAATTAGGATATGAACATAATTGGGATCAAGGAAATCTAACATCCTATGATAATGAGTGATAAGTATAAATGAACGATTTTTATTTCTGTAATTTTTTATTCCCTCTGCAATGATTTTCAAAGCATCTATATCTAATCCAGAATCTGTTTCATCAAGAATTGATAAACTGGGTTGAAGTACCAGCATCTGAAGAATTTCATTTCTTTTTTTCTCTCCTCCAGAAAATCCATCATTAACCGAACGATGTAGAAAACTCTCATCTAATCCAACTAGGGGGAGCACTCCTCTAACCATCTTTAAAAAGTCAACGGTATCAATTTCATCCTTACCTTTTGATTTTCGAATAGAGTTAATTGCTGATTTTAAAAAATATATATTTTTAACTCCAGGGATACTCACAGGATATTGAAGTGATAAAAATATTCCCATTGTTGCTCTATCTTCTGGAGATAACTCATTTATTAAATTATTATTATATAAAATTTTTCCACTTTCAATAGAATATTTTGGATGTCCTGCAATGGTATTAGCTAACGTACTTTTTCCTGATCCATTTGGCCCCATAATAACATGTAATTCACCAGACTGTACTTCCAAATTAAAATTATTTATTATTAATTTGTCTTCTGCTTTAATCTTTAAATTTTCAAATTTTATCACTTTATCCAACGCTCCCTTCAAGACTAACTTCCATAAGTTGCTGGGCTTCCATTGCAAATTCCATCGGTAGTTCCTTAAATACTTCTCTGCAAAATCCATTTACAATTAATGATATTGCATCTTCCTCGCTGATCCCTCTTTGTGCACAATAAAAAAGTTGATCTTCGCCAATGCTTGATGTTGTTGCTTCATGTTCCATTTGAGCTGATTTATTTTTTACATCAATATAGGGAAAAGTATGGGCGCCACAATTATTCCCGATAAGCATTGAATCACATTGAGAATAATTTCTAGCATTCTCTGCATTTTTCATTATTCTTACTTCTCCTCTATATGTCTGTTGACCATGGCCAGCAGATATCCCCTTTGAGATAATTGTACTTTTTGTATCTTTACCAATATGAATCATTTTTGTGCCTGTATCAGCTTGCTGATAGTTATTTGATAAAGCTACAGAGTAAAACTCTCCATTTGTTCTATTTC
>CAZHKH010000045.1:7452-11156 GCA_964532515.1 uncultured bacterium | reverse complement strand
CATTTTCATAATGTAACGCGGCTCCATCTTCAATGCATAGGCAGCTATCTATTTCTTTAGTGTTAAGGAATTTTTCAACAGATGGACGACGATTAGTTTCACCATCATAATGAGGGCAACACACCCCATCCAAAACACCCATGCAATCTAAAACCCTAAGACCATTTTCCCAGGAGTCTGTAATCCCCTTTTCAAACCAGCATATTGCACCGGCGCTTACTCCAGCCAAAATAGTCCCCTCTTTATATGCATCAATAATCAATTTATCTAAATTCCATTCTCTGAATACAGCAAGCATGCTTTTTGTATTTCCTCCACCAATATAAATTATATCAGAATCATTGATAATTGATTTTAAATCTGGTGTATTTTTAAATAAGCTAATGTGTTGAGCCTTGCAGTTTAGTTTGGAAAAGGCAGTATAATAATTAGCAATATATCCGCTATCTTCAGCTGACGCAGTTGGGAAAAATGTTATGGTGGGCTTCTTTGAAGAAGAAAGATTAATAATATAATCTTCTATAATAGGTTTGTTTGGGTTTCTTCCAAATCCGCCACCACCTATTGCAATAATGTGTCTAGTTTTACTCATAATTATTTTTTTCGTTTAAAAATTTGGACGGCGCTGCATGGCTCTCCATACAGTATCTGCTCTGCGTAGGCTGCTAGCTGAGCTGTTATAATTAAATATGACCACGTAGGAACAGGCGCAGATGTACAGCCTTTAATCATAACTTTTTTATCTTTGTATATAGACCAGTCCACAGTATTGATTTTATTTCTAAATTCATTTTCCTTAATAACTCCATTAACTAAAAAATCATCTAGATAGATTGTGTTAGATTTTACTCCCATTCTCTACTCCCATCATCTCCTTCTTGATTCGGCTTATCTTCAATGGGAAAACCTAATTTTTCCCTTGCTTGATCGTTCATCATCTCAGGCTTCCATGGTGGATCAAAGGTCACGTCTACTTCGCTACTGTTAACTTCATCAATTGCGCTAAGTTTCATTTTGATATCTTCAGCCATGTATGATCCCATTGTACAGCCTGGAGTAGTAAGTGTCATCGTGATACTTACATCTGACTTATTGTTATCTGATTCTTTAATATCTATATTATAAATTAATCCCAAGCTCCAAAGATCTACTGGAATCTCAGGGTCAAAGCATTGCTTTAAAACATCAATTATTTTTTCTTTATCAATCATTTATTGCCTCATTTTTATTTTAAGTTTATTCACAACTTTTAGAATATAATTTGCAGCATTCTCTATTTCATCTTTTGAATTAAATTTTCCAATTCCAATTCTAATAGTTGATCTGATTAGAGATTTACTTGTTCCTAAAGCTTTCAGTACATGAGAAGGCTCTGGATTGGAGGTTGTGCATGCAGATCCGCTGGAAACAGCTATATTTTTTAGTTTCTGGATTAAAGGATCTGGCCTTAGACCAGGGAATGATATATTTAAATTCCCAGGGATACGCAATTCCATATTACCATTTACTACAATATCACTAAAACCTTCATTTAGTTTTTTTAACATTAAATCTGTCAGTGATTTAATCATAATAGAATTTTGTTTCATTTCATTTTTTGCGATACTACATGCTTCTCCAAATCCAACGATATTATGAACAGCCAAAGTCCCAGGGCGCAATCCATTTTCATGCCCACCTCCAAAGGATATAGGTTTGACTTTATTTTTCATTGTTTTTCTATTTATATAAAGAGCTCCAATCCCCTTGGGTCCATATAGTTTATGAGCAGATATAGACATAAGATCAATATCTATTTTTTTTAGATCTAAATTTATTTTTCCCACTGCCTGCGCAGCATCAACATGCAGGATTATATTATTTTTCCTGCAAATCTTACTAATTTCTTCGATAGGGTGGATTGTCCCAATTTCATTATTTGCCATCATAATCGATACAAGCTTTGTATTGGATTCTATCATATCCCTAAGCATATCTAAATCAATAGTCCCATCAGATTTAGCATCAAGGTAGGTGATATCTGACCCATTCTTTGATAGATATTTGAATATATCAAGAACGGACTTGTGCTCTGTTGTTACTGTTATCCCATGGATATCTGAATTCAAGAAATTCACGGCACCTATAATTGCTATATTGTTTGATTCTGTGGCTCCAGCTGTAAAGTAAATTTCATTTGGAGAACAGTTAATGAGGTCTGAAACTTGCTCTCTAGCATCATCGACAGCTTCATTGGATTCCCAGCCATATATATGTTCGCTGCTTGATGCATTTCCAAAATTATTTTTCATATAGGGCATCATTTTATCAAGAACTCTTGGATCTATCATGGTCGTTGAATTATTATCAAGATATATGGTTTTCAATTTAATTTTTTGATGTTGGGGTAAATAGATTAATAGTAGGAATCTCAACTTTAAATACCATTCCGCTATCAGTTTTCATTTCATACCATCCATTCATCATCCCAAACTCTGTTGATAGAGGGCAGAAGCTTGAGTACGCAAATTTCTCATTTTTTGATATGAGAGGTTGCAGTCCAACAACCCCCTTCCCATTTACAATGTTAGTCATCCAATTTCCATCTACAATTTCCCAGTGTCTATTTAATTACTGCGCGCAACCATCCGACTTGTTTTCTAATTCTATATTATATGAAAACATGAAAATAGGGATACTTGGATTAGATTGCTGCGCTAGATATTTTGTGCTTGATGTGATGTCAATATTATTTATCATGAAACTCTAATATATTTTTCATCTCTAAAGGCATCAATCGTGCCAATATTCATTGCGAAACATCCATTTTTTATTAATTCAGATTCTAGTTTAGATGCCTTTTCATTTGAAACGCTTACAAGTAATCCTCCTGAGGTTTGGGCATCAGCAAGAAGATATTGTTTTATTTCATTTAGCTTATCTGAAAATATTATAGAGTCTTTTATAAAAGATAGATTCCTTTTTGTCCCTCCAGGGATGGTTCCATCTAATGCGGCATCAATAGCACCATCAATAAACTCAATTTGATCAAATTTAATATTGGCAGATACTTTAGACCCCTTACACATTTCAAGTAAATGGCCCAAGAGTCCATAGCCAGTGATATCTGTACAAGCATTAACTCCTACTTGAATTGCAACCTCTGAAGCTGTTTTATTAAGTGTTGTCATAATATTTACAGCATCATTAATCATAGCATCTGATGCTGTTTCTTTTTTGATTGCTGTAGAAATAATTCCTAATCCCAATGGTTTTGTAAGGATAAGTGAATCACCAATTTTTGAGGTAGAATTTTTTATTGGCATTCCATTAGAGATACCAGTGACAACCATACCATATTTTGGCTCTTTATCTTTTATGCTATGACCTCCAAGAATAGGAATTCCTGCTTCCCTTGCAATATCTGCTCCACCCTTTAAAATTTCTGTTAATATTTCTAAAGGTAAATCATCAGATGGAAATGCAACAATATTTAGTGCAAATCTAGGTTCTCCACCCATTGCATAAATATCAGATAAAGAGTTAGCAGCAGCTATTCTTCCAAAATCATATGGATCATCTACAATTGGAGTAAAAAAATCAACTGTCTGTAGAATGGTATTCCCATTTACATTGAATGCAGCTGCATCGTCAAATGAGCTAAAATCTATTAAAGCATTATCTGTGTCAGCATTATTTAAATTTCTCAGAACCTGAGAAAGATC